>DATBSX010000076.1:0-4015 GCA_036559565.1 Steroidobacteraceae bacterium
CCTGCTTCTGCGAGGCGCTGCCTTCGGCGAGCACCTCCTGCAGGATGTTGCGGGCGCCGTCAGGATCGCCCATGTCCATGTAGGCGCGCGCGAGGTCGAGCTTGGTTCCGACCTCGCTCATCGTGACCGGCTCGAGGTTCGCGAGCTCCGGCATCTGCGCGGTCTTCATCGTGTCGCGCGCCGTCGGCGAATTGTCCGCCGCATCGGCAGGCGCACCGATGTCTAGGTCGATCTCGCCGAAATCCACGCGGTCGAGAACGGCCGTCGCACCCGGGTCGCGCGGCATGAGGGCCGTTCCATCATCCTCGTCCATAGCGTCGCGCGGCAGGACCTCGGTCGATTCGTGGTGCGGCGCGATCTGCGTCAGGTCATCGTGCCCGCCGGTCGCGATCGCCGTGGCGTCGTCGATGTCTGGCAGGTTGTCGAGGTTGCCGAGGTCGAGGCCGAGGTCGTCGATCGCCATTTCCGCAGTCGAATCCGGCGTCGCCGGGCTCATGCGGTCGCGCGCGGCCTGGCTCGCCTTGAGCGCCGGCGTCTCGACTGTCGGCGTCTCGGACGAGGGCAACTCGAGCGTCGGCATCTCGACTGTCGCCCCGCCCTCGCGACCCGTGATCTGCTGGGTCGTGCTGAACGGCGCCGACGCCTCCGAGAGGTCGAACTCAAGCGCGGAATTCTCGCCGGTCGCCTCGTTGTCGGCGGAGGCGGCCGCGACCTTGCCGAGGTCGAGGTCGAGCCCCTCGTCACCGTCCGGCGCCGAGAGCAGGTCGAGGTCGACCAGGTTGTCGCCACCCTCGAGGGAAAGGTCCACGCCCGCGTCGTGCACCGCGCCCGCGAATATCGATTCGTCCGGCGCAAGCTGGCGGCCCATGATCACGATGCGGTCCCAGTCGCCGCCCGCGCCCAGTGACTTCTTGAGGTCCCGGGCGACGGTCAGGAACTGGTTGGTGTCGCCCGCGACGAAATGAATCTCGGCGAGCTTCAGCTTGAGGTCATTGCGCTGCGGCTCTTTCTGCAGCGCCATGCGCACGAGGTCCACCGCCTGGTCGTAGAGACCGTAGGCCATGTGGAAATCGGCTTCGGCCAGCGGGTCGGCCGTGTCGAGGTCGAGCGCGGCTTCCGTGCTGATCGTCTCTTCGTGGCCGGCGGCCGGGCGCGGCGCTTCGGTCTTAGGGCGCGCAATGGGGCGCTCCTCGACCACAATGTCCGCGTCCTCGTCGTCTTCCTCTTCCTCGAACATGGGCGGGCGGACCATCTCGGCCGTCTTGTCGCCGACCGCAATGGTGCGCAGGCGCATCGTTTCGGTCGGTATCGGCGCACTCGGCGGAAGGTCGAAACCCTTCAGTGCCCCGTCCACGTCCTCGTCGCGCCGGCGGCGGAAGAAGTTGTAGCCCAGCAGGCCCAGCACGAGCAGCAATGCGCCGCCGACCAGGATCAGCCAGTTGTCGGTGAGCGTGTCGACGAACGACGGGCCCTCTTCGGCCTTCGGTGCGGGTTTCGCCTTGGGCGCTTGCGGCTTGGCTTTCGCCGGAGCCGGCGCGGCTGTCTTGCCGGTGTCGTCTTCGGGCGCCACCGCCGTCTCGCCGCTTGGCGGGGGCGGTAAGGCGGGCGTGGGTTCCGGCGCGGGCGCCGGCGCGGGCTTGGCGGCCTCTTCCTTCGCGCGCGAATCCGCCAGCTTCTTCTGCAGGTCCGCGAGTTCCTGGTTGCGAAGCTCGAGGAGCCGCTTCTGCTCGTTGATGTCCTTCGCGAGCGAATTGATCTGCGACTCGACGCGTCCGCTCGGCTGCGGCCCGGTGGCCGCTTCCGCCTCGCCTTCCGGCGGCGTCACGAGCTTCAGGCGGCCGGACTCCTGGCCGCCGCCGCCGGCGCGCCACGCGGCGTTCTGCTGGCTCACTTCGCTCGCGGCCTCGGAGGACGCGATGCTGGCAATCTCGCTCGATGGCGGCACGCGCAGGATCGCGCCAGCGTGCAGCACGTTGATATTGCCGCTGAAGGCTTCGGGATTGGCGCGGAAGAGCGCGATCATCGTGCGCTGGATCGCCGGGTGGTCGCCGCCCGAGATCGAGCCCGCGATGCCGTAGAGCGTGTCGCCGCGCGCGACCTGGTAAGTCGATCCGTCGTAAGCCGGCTGCGCTGCCGCCTGCGGCACGGGTGCCTGCGCCGGAGCTGCCGGCTCGGCCGGCGGCGGGCTCGGCGCGGCGGCGGGCGTCGTGGTCGGCGCTGCAATCGGCGCGGCGGCCGGGCTCTCGCCGGGCGCGAGCATCGCCGGCGGATCGAGCAGCACGGTGTATTCGCGCAGCAAGCGGCCGCGCGGCCAGTTCACGTCGATCAGGAACGAAACGAAGGGCTCGCTGATCGCCTCGCGCGAATGCACGAGGAGAACGCTGCGTCCGTCCTTGCCGTGGCCCACGGAGAATTCGAGCGTGCTCAGGAAGGCGGGGCGGTCGAGTCCGTAGCGTGCGAAAACTTCCGGCGAGGCGAGGTGCGCGTCGAGTGCGGCGAGTTCTTCGGGCGTTGCGGCGACGAGATCGATCTCGGCGGACAGCGGTTCGTTGAGCGACGAGCCGAGGCGAATCTCGCCAAGCCCGAGGGCCATGGCAGCCGCCGGCGTCAGCAAGATCGCCGAAATAAGGACGCGCAATTTACCGCTCATCATGACTCCCCAAGGCCGCGGCAGGATGGGCCGCGAGCTTGCGAAATGGGTGTGAAACCGATCACAAGTCCCTGATCCTTTGGGACTATAGCTTACACGCCGTATTTACCAAAATCTTGCCCCGCGTCACGCAATGCCCTCCTCCCGCGGCGCCTGTGGAGTCGGCTGCAATGCGTTGATTCGCGGGCTTTCAGCGCGTAATGACGGGGGTCGAGGACTTCGCGTCGGCACATTGTCCCCGGTGCCGGAGCACGTGGTCCATCAGCACCAGGAGCAGCATCGCCTCGACGATGGGCACGGCACGCAGGCCCACACAGGGGTCGTGCCGCCCCGTCGTCACGATCTCGGCTGCCTCGCCCGCGGCGTCGATGGTCCGGCCGGGCACCTGGATGCTGGAGGTCGGCTTGAACGAGACGTGGACGATCACGTCCTGGCCGGAACTGATGCCGGCGAGCGTCCCGCCGGAATGGTTCGAGGCGAATCCGCCAGGCGTCAGCTCGTCGCGATGCTGGGAGCCGCGCTGCCCGGCGACCGCGACGCCGTCGCCGATTTCGACCGCCTTGGCCGCGTTGATGCCCATCATCGCGAAGGCGATGTCCGCGTCCAGACGGTCGAACATCGGCTCGCCGAGCCCGGGCGGCACGCGGTTTGCGCACACGGTCACGCGTGCGCCCGCCGAATCCCCGTCGCGGCGCAGCTGCTTGAGGTAGTCCTCGAGAAGCGGAAGCTTGTCGGGCTCGGCGCAGAAGAACGGGTTCGTGCGCGCCGCCGCGGCGTCGACGCAATCGAGGCGGTGCGGGCCGATCTGGGAAACGTATCCGGCGACCGTGACGCCGAGTTTTTCGCCCAGGTACTTGCGCGCAATTGCGCCCGCCGCCACCGTCGCGACCGTGATGCGCGCCGAAGCGCGCCCGCCGCCGCGGTAATCGCGGATACCGTATTTCTGCTGATACGCGTAATCGCCGTGGCCGGGACGGAATCGGTCCTTGATCTTTTCGTAGTCACGCGAGCGTGCGTCCACGTTGTCGACGAGAAGGCCGATGGCGGTGCCCGTCGTCCGGCCCTCGAACACCCCTGAGAGGATGCGTACCTGGTCCGGTTCCTGGCGCTGGCTCGTGTGCTTCGACGTGCCCGTGCGGCGCGGCTCGAGATCGGCTTGGATATCGGCTTCGGAAAGTGCGAGTCCCGGTGGGCAACCGTCGACGACAGCGCCGATGGCTGGACCATGGCTCTCGCCAAAGGTCGTCACGCAGAACGAACGGCCGATGGTGTTGCCTGCCATGGCCTAGCCCGGCAGGTCCGCGGCGCGCAGCAGGAAAACCTCGGCGAATCCGCGCTCGAATTCGAGCCAGGTCAGCGGCAGGT
>DATBSX010000077.1:0-22319 GCA_036559565.1 Steroidobacteraceae bacterium
GGCGTTCTCGTATTCCACGATGTGTCGGAGTCGCGCGAGTTGAACCGGCGCCTCTCGTACCACGCGAGCCACGACGTCCTGACGGGCCTCGTGAACCGCCGCGAGTTCGAGACGCGCCTGGAGCGCGCGCTGAAGAGCGCCAAGGCCCGCGAGACGTCCTACGCGCTCTGTTACATCGACCTCGACCAGTTCAAGATCGTGAACGACACCTGCGGCCACAGCGCGGGCGACGCGTTGCTCGGCCAGGTCGGCGCGCTCCTGAAGTCGAAGGTCCGCTGGCGCGACACGCTCGCGCGCCTCGGTGGCGACGAGTTCGGCGTGCTGCTCGAGAGCTGCTCGCTCGAGGAGGCCCTGCGCACTGCCGAGTCGCTGCGCGAGGCAATCCGGAACTTCCGCTACACCTGGGAAGACCGCAGTTTCCGGCTCGGCTGTTCGATCGGCGTCGTGCCGATCACGGCCGAGAACGAGGACGTCGCGTCGGTTCTGTCTGCCGCAGATTCCGCCTGCGGCGCGGCCAAGGAATCGGGCCGCAACCGCGTGCACTGCTTCGAGGAAAACGACATCGACCTGATGCGGCGCCGGCGCGAGATGCAGTGGGCCGCGCGCATCAACAACGCGCTCGAGGAGTCGCGGTTCGAGTTGTTCCGCATGACGATCCTGCCGTTGCAGAAAGAGGACGCCGGCGAGCACTTTGAATTGCTGCTCCGCATGCGGGACGAGAGCGGAAAGATCGTGGCGCCCGACCAGTTCATCGCCGCGGCCGAGCGCTACGGCATTACGCCGTCCATCGACCGCTGGGTGATTGACAGCGCCTTCCGCTGGCTGGTGTCGGAGGCCGACGAGCGCAAGCGCCTGTCGATGTGCTCCATCAACCTCTCAGGCCAGAGCCTCGGCGACGACAAGTTCCTGCCGTACGTGATCGAGCAGTTCCATCGCAGCGGCATTGACGGCAGCAAGATCTGCTTCGAGATCACCGAAACGGCGGCCATCGCGAACTTCTCGCAGGCGAGCCGCTTCATCCAGGCGCTCAAGGAGCTCGGCTGCAAGTTCGCGCTCGACGACTTCGGCACCGGCCTCTCGTCGTTCGGCTACCTGAAGCATTTCCCCGTGGATTTCCTGAAGATCGACGGCAGCTTCGTGAAGGGCGTGCTGCACGACCCGATCGACCGCGAGATGGTCCGATCGATCAACGAGATCGGCCACCTGACGGGCAAGCAGACGATCGCCGAATGGGCCGAGAACGCCGAGATCATCGAGGTGCTGCGCGGCCTTGGCGTCGACTACGCGCAGGGCTACGGCGTGTCGCAGCCGCAGCGGGTGCAGAGGGCGGCAATAGCCTAAGCAAGGGGCGGGGGTCGCATGGAAGAGAGCTCGCCGATGCCGGCTGCCGCGGCCGGGACGCAGACCGTGCCTTTTGAATTCCGGGGTACGGGCGGCCAATATTTCCGCATCTGGATTGTCAACCTGCTGCTGACGATCCTCACGCTCGGCATTTATTCTGCCTGGGCCAAGGTGCGTCGCCTGCGCTACCTGTACGGCAGCACGTCGCTGGCCGGGAGCGCTTTCGAGTACCACGGCCAGCCGCTCCAGATCCTGAAGGGTCGATTGATCGCGGTCGGCGTGTTCGTCATCTATGCCTGGGTCACGCAGCTCTGGCCGCTGACGATATTGTTCTTCCTGCCGGTCTTCGCCTTCCTGATGCCGCTCGTCATCGTGCTTTCGCGGCGGTTCCAGATGCGCATGACGAGCTGGCGCAATATCCGCTTCGGGTTCCACGGCGAATATGGTGGTGCGCTCGCCACCTACGTCGGCTGGGGTGTAGTCGCGGTGATCACGCTGTACGTGATGGCACCCTACTGGATCTACAAGCGCGTGCGCTTTCTGTTGGTGAACACGAGCGTCGGCACGCAGCGCGCCGCGTTCGCCACCGGCCCCGGCCGCTTCTTCGCGTTCTACTTCACTGCCCTCGGCCTCGCGATCGGGGCCGTCGCCGCCATTGCGCTCCTCAGCGGCGGCATCGGCGCGGCCTTCGGCGCGGGTGGCGGCCCGCCGTCGGCCGGATTCGCGATGGGGGCAGGAGCATTCCTGATTCTCGGCCTGATCGCGATTCCACTCGCAATCGGCGCGTATTGGGAGCGTTCCTTCACGAATGCGATCTTTGGCGGCCTCGCCATCGGCCCGCACCGCGTGAACTGCAGGATCCGCTTCGGCCGCCTGTTGTGGCTCTATGTCACGAACGTGCTCGGCGTGCTGCTGACGCTGGGTCTCTTCTATCCCTGGGCGCTGATCCGGCGCCTGCGCTACCAGCTCGAGTGCATGGACGTGGAGGTCGCCGGGTCGCTCGACGAGTTCACGGCGGCTGCAGCGCCAGATGCCTCGGCGACCGGCGAGGCCATCGGCGAGGTCTTCGACGTCGACTTCGGCATGTAAGGCAGAGGTCGTGATTGAAGGCCGGTACTTCGACGCGCGCACGTCGGCATCCCATCCGGCGCAGGTCGAGATTGGTGCCAATGGCATCCTCCGTCTGGTGTCTTCCGTGGAACTGCGGCAAGTGCCGCTCGAATCGGTCAGCATCTCTGATCGCATTGCGGACATCCCGCGCCGCATCGCGTTCGATGACGGCGCTGCTTTCGAAACACTCGCGAACGACGCGATTGACGCGGCACTGGACGCGGCCGGCCGTGGCGGCTTCTCGCGCCGTCTCGTCCGTTGGGAACGGCGCTGGGCCGTCGCACTGGCCGCGCTTCTCGCTGTTGCAATGGCCTCCTGGGCGTTCGTCAAGTTTGGCGTGCCGGCGCTCGCGAATGTCGCTGCCCGCGCCATGCCCGCTTCGATCGACGCGACGATCGGTTCGGAGGGCCTCGAGCTCCTCGACAAGACGATGCTGGCGCCCTCAAGCTTGCCCGTTGCCCGCCAGGAAGAATTGCGCCGCCAACTGCGCGGCATGGCCGCGTCCGCGAATGACGAGCACGATTATCGGCTCGAGTTTCGGAGCGGCAAGCGCATCGGAGCGAATGCGTTCGCATTGCCGTCAGGCATCATCGTCGTCACGGACGAGCTCGTGGAACTCGCGAAAAGCGACGCGGAGATCGACGCGGTGCTCGCCCATGAAGTCGGGCACGTCCGCGGCCGGCATGCGCTACGGCTCCTCCTGCAGAACGCGGGGGTCGCCGCGCTTGCCCTCGCGGTCCTGGGGGACGTCGGCTCGGCCTCATCGTTGGCCGCTGCCGTGCCCGTCATGCTCGTCCAGGCGAAGCATTCGCGCGACTTCGAGCGCGAGGCCGATGCCTACGCGCGGGAATGGCTGCGTGCCGAGGGCCTGCCGGAGACGGCCTTTGACGACATGCTCTGCCGGCTGGCCCGGGAGGACGACGAGATCACCTATCTCTCGTCGCACCCGCCGAAGGACGAGCGGGCCGACTGCAAGCCGGCGCGCAAGAGCCCGGCGAGGTAGTCGCGGGCTCACGCGAGGTGGGGACAGTTCCCTAGAAAGGCAGCCCGTGCATCTGTCCGCCCACGCACCGTCCGCCCCTCCCTGGCGCTGCCAGTCCACTACAATGCGCTGCCCTGCACCCCGTTCCGAAGCCAACATGAAAGACCCCGCCGTCCAGGCGTTGACAAAAGTTCCCGCCGTCACGTTCGGCTTCTGGATCATCAAGATCCTGTGCACAACGCTCGGCGAGACCGGCGGCGACACCGTTTCGATGACTTGGCTCGGCGAGACGACGCCCGAGGCCGGGCATTCCGCGCTCAACGGCTATCTGATCGGTACGCTGATCTTCGGCCTGCTACTTGGCCTACTCGTCGCAGCCCAGATTCGCGCGCAGCGATTCAACGCGTGGCTCTACTGGGCCACCATCGTCGCTTCGACCACCGCGGGTACGACGCTAGCAGACTTCTGCACCCGATCGCTTGGCATCGGCTATCCAGGCGGCTCGCTTCTACTGTTCGCGTGCGTGCTGCTCTCGCTACTCACGTGGCGGCGCGCGACGGGCAGCATCGCAGTCGACAGCGTGACCGGGCCACGCGCCGAACTCTACTATTGGATCACGATCACGTTTTCTCAGACACTGGGTACAGCGCTCGGTGACTGGGCCGCCGATGGTGGACTCGGATATTCCGGTGGGGCGCTGGCCTTCGGCGCCGCGCTCGCGGTGCTCGCGGCGCTCTATCTCTGGACACGGACGAGTCATGTGCTTTTGTTCTGGGCCGCGTTCATCCTGACGCGACCACTGGGTGCCACAGTCGGCGACTTCTTCGACAAGCCTACTGCGCAGGGCGGCCTGGAATTCAGTCGCCCGCTGGCTTCTGCAGTTCTCGCGATCGCGATCGTTATCCTGATCGCCGTCCTTCCGCAACGGGCGGGCGGGCGCGGCGTCAAGCGCAGCGAATGAGTCTGCGCTGGGCGGGACTTGTGGTCGCGGCACTGGTGGCGTTCATGCACTCAGGCGTCGCGAGCGCCGGGCCACCATTCCTGACAGACGATCCCGAGCCCACCGAAGCTGGACACTGGGAGATCTATGCGCCAGCGTTAGAGGCGGCTGGCAAGGGACGCGACTTCGAAGGCTCTGCCGGCGCCGAGTTAAACTACGGTGCGGCTCCCGACTTGCAGGTGACGGTCGGGCTGCCGGTGAGCTACGTCCACGACGCCAGTGGGTTCGTTTCCGGCGCCGGTGATCTCGAGGTTTCGGTCAAGTACCGATTCTTCTACGACGAGGCCGCAGCGTTCTCGATCGCTGCGTTTCCGGGCATCACTTTGCCGACGGCGAGTGCAGGCTTCGGCACGCGGCATTTCACCGCGCTGCTGCCCGTCTGGATACAGAAGGACGCAGGCGCATGGTCCCTATTCGGCGGGGGCGGCTATGCAATCAATCCAGGTAGCGGAAATCGCAACTACTGGTCGGGCGGCATCGCGTTGAGCCGCTCGTATTCGGATCGATTGCTGATCGGCGTCGAGGCCGATCGGCAGGGCTCGGACACGCTCGACGGTCGTGCGGAAACGAGCCTGGGCGTTGGCGCGATTATGCGTCTCACGGCGCGCGTTCGGCTGCTTGCGTCGGCCGGTCCCACTTTTGTGGACGGCGAGGCGCCGACGCGCTTCCACGCATTCGTGGCAGTGGGATTGGACTTCTAGCGGCGGCCAGCGCCACTTCGGGCGCGTGCGGCTCGACTACTGGAGCAGTACTCCCAAGCCGGTTGCTGTGCTGCTCATGGCTCGTCGCCGCGCCCTCCCGTAGCGGTTCGCGCGAAGACCTGCATGAGGCCCTGCCGATCAGGACACTAGCCGTTTGGCAGACAGGAGCTACTTCAGTTTGCCTCGACGGGGCCCCAGCGTTCCAGCCAGCGCTGGAACACGATGAGCGGCCACAGCCGGCGCGCATGGTTCGCGGCGCCGCGCCGGTGCTCGTCCAGCAGCCTGTGTACTCCGTCTGGATCCAGCCAGCCCTCTCGTGCCAGCCGACGACGCTCCAGCACGCGATCCACCTCGAGACACAAGCCGTTATTGATCCACGCCGCGATCGGCACGCTAAGCCCTCGCTTGCGTCGCTTCCGGACTTCGTACGGCACGACTCCCGCCCCGGCGGCCTTGAGGCCGACCTTGGTCTGGAAACCGCGCACCTTCTCACTCGCGGGCGTTGCCAGCGCAAGCTCCATTACTTTGCGGTCGAGGAATGGAGCGCGGGCTTCCACCGAGTGCAGCATGGCTGCGCGGTCAACCTTGGTGAGCAGGTTGTCCGGAAGGTAAGTGAGAAAATCGAGCAGCAGGATGCCGTCAAGCACCGGGCGGCCGTCGAGCGCCGCGGCGCCCTGGGCGCGCAGCTGCGACAGCGCAGAGCCGAGCCCGGCGCGAGCACGGGCGCCCAGAAGCCGGCCCGACGCGGAAGGTCCCAGCGCGCCGAACCACTCCAGATGGCGGTCCACGGGAGGCTGCGCTGCGTTGCTGATGAACCGCTTGAGGAGGAACTCGAGGGTGACCTTGCCGGCCGACGGGGGCCAGGCGAAAACGGCACGCGAGATCGCGGCGCGCAAGAACCCGGGCAGCGCAGCGAAGCGCGCCGCAAGCATGTGCCCGAGATAAGTGGGGTAACCACCGAACAGTTCGTCGGCGCCCTCGCCGGACAGAATGATCTTGACGTCCTCTCGCGCGGCCTCAGCGACCAGCCAGGTGGGCAGCACGGCGGGATCACCGAGCGGCTCGTCGAGCGTGTCCTGGAGCGCGTCGAGCGCGCGGCGCAGAAACGGTGCGTCGCAAGGCACGATACGGTGGATCGTGCCGTAGCGTCGGGCCAGCCGCGCCGCCGGGCCGGTCTCGTCATAGTCGGCATCGCCGAAGCCCGCGGTCCAGGTGAACAGGCGGCCGCGACCGAAGTTCGGTGCCGCCAGGCCCAACAGCAGGCTGGAGTCGATGCCGCCGCTGATGGCAACGCCGAGCGGCACATCGGCCGTCAGCTCGCGGCGGACGGCGGACTTGATGGTGGCACGGAGGCTGTCAGCGGAGAGCTTCGTCTCGGCTGTCGGGCCGGTGGCAGCGCGGAAATCAGCAGCACACCAGTACGGCGAAATCGCGATTCCGTTCGAGTTTGCCACGAGCGTGTGACCGGGTGGCAGCTTGCGGATGTGCCGGTGCATGGTGCGAGGGGTTGGCACATAGCCCATTACGAAATATGCGGCAGCGGCTTCCTCATCCAGTTCGCGGGACACCGTCGGATAGGCAAGCAGCGCCTTCGGCTCGGAGCCAAATATCAGTTCGTCGTCTAGAGATGCGTAGAACAGTGGCTTCTCGCCGCTGCGGTCGCGTGCCAACAACAGCTGGCCGTTGCGGGCGTCCCAGATGGCCAGCGCGAACATACCCTCCAGCATCGGAATAGCGGCGGTGCCGTGGCGCAAATAGAGCGGCAGCACGGATTCGACATCCGAATTTGAGCGGAACGGATAGCCTGCGCCGGCGGGATCGCGACGCAGCTCGGCCGAGTTGTAGATCTCGCCGTTGCAAACGATCGAGACGCAACCGTCCGGGGAAGTGAACGGCTGGTCGCCGCGTGCCAGGTCCACGATGGCCAGCCGCCGGATCTGGAGCGACGCTGCGGGATACTCGACGCTGCCGGCGCCGTCGGGTCCGCGGTGAATCAGCGTCTCGCGCATGCGCGACGTCGCGTAGGGGTGGCGTAGCGGGCGGCCCGCGAGGGAGACGACGCCGCAGATGCCGCACATCTATGGTCGGGTCGTGGCAGGTGCGGGGGTGCCCGCCGTGCCGCCGGAGCCTGGCGACGAGCAGGGACCGCGGGCAACATAACGTCCGTTGGTGCCGCCGGTGGCGATTAGCGGCAGCCGCGCTGCGAGGGCGCTGTCCTGGGGTGTGCCCGCCATTGTTACGAACACTGTCGGGGCCGTGCAGGCATCCAGCGCTGCTCGCCACCAGTCGCCGGGCCGCAGCGGCGAGTCGGGCAACGCGCGGAACTCCGCGAGTCGGCTTACCACATAGTTACTGGTCATCTCCTTGCCGGTTTCAGTCGCCAGCCACACCGGCCGATCGAGGTAATAGCGGAGCGATGTGGGGTAGGTTCCCGCGCCAACCACGTGCGCGCCAGGCGCGGCGCTGTCGATTGCCGCGGCCAGCTCGATCGACGACCGTTGCAAGCCGAAGGCATGGAAGAGTGGAGCGCCAATGATCGGCAGCGTCATCACCGGCAGCGCGAATGCCATCGCCATCAGATCCACGCGGCGCCGGCTGACTGCGATCAACGCAAGCGCGCCAGCCACGGCCAGCAGCCCGCCGTACACGAGCGCAAAGCTGGGGAACGTCGCGCGCATCGGGCGCAAGAACGTCCGTTGCGACGCTGGCACATAAGACGCGACGATGAGCAGCACGGCCAGCAGCAGCAGCGTAATGCCGGCGCCGCGCGCCGCCCGGACCGCGCGGCCCATGGCGTCCTGGTCCGTTGCAGCGCGCGCCAGCAGCAAGCCGGCGCCCAGAGCCCAGGCCGGCAACGCAGGCAGGTAATAGCCGGGCAGTTTGGACTGAGATAGCGAGAAGAACACTAGCGGGACGATGGCCCATGCGACCAGGAATACGACTGGCCGCGCAATGGGTTCGCGGCGCTCGGTGCGGCGCTGCCAGACGCCGAGCGCCGCCGCAAGAGCCGGGAAGCTCCAAGGCAGCGAGCCCGCCAACGCGACCGGGACGAAATACCAGAGGGGACCGCTGCGACCCGCCGCATCGGTGGCGATCCGCTGGAGGGACTCATCGATGAAAGCGTAACGCGGAAAGTCGGGGCGGCGCATTGTCACGGCAATGAACCATGGAAGCCCGGTGACGAAGAACCACGGCCACGCCGTGATGCAAAACAGCGGCTTCAGCGAGGTACGCGCAGCCGCCGCGAACCCGGCCAGGACTAGCAGCGGCACCAGCACCGCAACCGGTCCCTTGGTGATCGTCGCGACGCCGAGCGTCGCCCAGGTGAGCGCGGCCCAGCGTGTACGTTGCGCGGTGTCGGGCTCGAGAGCGCGCCACGCCGCGTACAGCGCCAGTGTCACGAGGCAGGCCAGCGCCGGATCAAAGATCACCGTACGGCTAAACGCCAGCACGAGCGGCATGGTGGCCAGCGCCAGCGCGCTCAGTTCGCCGGTGAGCGGCGGCCCGATGCGACGGCCCAGCCGGAACACCAGAGCCACGCTGCCGACAGTGAATAGCAGCGATGCCAGCCGCGCGGATGACTCCGACTCGCCGAATAGCGTCAGCGACAGCGCGACGCCAGCGAAGTACGGCGCCGGCTTGTCGAGGTAAGGCAGGCCGTTGAGGTGCGGCAGCACCCAGTCGCCGCCCCGCGCCATCTCGCGCGCGACTTCCACGTTACGGCCTTCGTCAGGCTCCAGCAGGGCGTGACCGCCAAGGCGCCAACACAGTGCGAAGATCGCGAGTGCCAGCAACACGCGCAGCATGAGGGCATGGCGCGTCAGCAGTTTGACCGGCGCGGCCTGGAATTCGGTAGTCATGGGCAATGCGCCGCGCCGGCGCGCCGCATTTCTCGCAAGCAGAGGCCTTTCACATGCAAATGATTCACCGAATCGTGCGGCGCATACGGCTCTCCACGTTAGACGCGCAGCACGAATGAATCATTCGCGGAACGCACGACGGACGACGGGCGTGCTGCGGCCCGACGGGCCGGATCGGCAGTACTTCGTCTCAGAAGAGCGCGCCCGGACGGATTGTGCTTCTTGCGTCCCGACGCGTGCGTCCTCGCGGCTGCGGTAGACCAGGAGATCCGGCGTTCCGACTTCCCGGGCAGCCTTCAAGGCTTCCTCGTACTCCCACTCCGTTCCGGTCACAGGCGCGCGCCCGTCAATACCGCGGTATTCGCGCACTTTCGTGTGCTCCGGCAGGGGCGTTCCCAGCCGCGACCACACGATCAGCACGACGATGTCGAAAGCGCTGGGCGGTTCGATCGAGTCCTGGAAATGCCCCGAGGCGAGCATTGCCTCGAATTCCCAGAGATAGGGCTCGATGTTGAAGAAGCGCCTGTAGTCCTGCGCCAGGCGTTCGATCGTGAGCGCCGCGATCTCACGCGTGGCGGTGACATCGCCGGGCGACGAAAGGAAAATCCTGAATCGCTTGGACATCACCGCACGCAGTCGCAGCGGGTGGAACGCTGCGCCATCGCCTGATCGGGAAGGGACAGCCCCCTTTGCGCCAGAGCGCGCAAGGGAGGCATTCCCTAGAATGGCAGCCCGTGCATCTGTCCGCCCATGCACATCAGCATCGGGATGGACAAGACGAAATTGGTGCGAGAGGCGAGGAGCGCGGTCTTTCGCGCCGCGGCTTTCTGCTCGTCGGTCGCTGGCACGACTCCGAGGATCTTCTTCTGGTTCGGCCAGATGAAAACCCAGACGTTGAACAGCATGATCGTGCCGAGCCAGGCGCCGACGCCGATCGTGCGGAAGCCCGGCTGCAGCGTGAATGCCTTTGCGAAGGCGCCCGAGTCGCCAAAGCCGCTGCCCAGGTACCACGCTCCCGTGATCCACGTGGCCACGGCCGCCCAGCGGAACCAGAAGAGGGCGCGCGGCGCAATGTATTTGCTGATGCCGGCACCGCCCGGTCCGCCCTTGTCCGCGGCCGCATCGGCAAGGCCCGGCACCTGGACGACGTTGAAGTAGTAGAGGAGGCCGATCCACATGACACCGGAGACGATGTGCAGCCAGCGGCCGAGCTGGGCGTGGTGCAGCGCGACATCGGCGCCTGTCCCGATCGTGAGCCAGATGCTGACGATGGCGGCCAGCACGAAGCCGGTGGCGATGGAACCTTTGACGCTTGTGAGCGGGTTCATTGCAAGTCTCCCCTGGATTCATTGAAGAATAGGCCAGCGGACCTCATACTTCAACGCGTTACCGTGATTCCCGCCATGGTCGAACCCGGCCCCAGCTCCCCGTGTCTCAATATCTGCTCGCTGGACGATCGGGGCGTCTGCCGCGGCTGTTTCCGGACGCTCGGCGAGATCGCCGAATGGACGCGGATGAGTGCGGCGGACCAATGGGCGACGGTCGCCCGCGCCGAGGCGCGGCGCGTGAATTACGAAAAGGAGCGTGGAAATCGATGACCAATGAAACGATGACCCAGAAGATCCGTGCGCAACTCGATGCCGCGCCCGTCGTGCTGTTCATGAAGGGCACGCCGGATTTCCCGCAGTGCGGTTTCTCGGCGCAGACGGCCGGCGCCCTGCGCGCGCTCAAGGCGAACTATCGCCACGTCAACATTTTCGAGGAGCCGGAGCTGCGCGAAGCGCTCAAGGCTTATTCGAGCTGGCCCACCTATCCGCAGCTCTACGTCAAGGGCGAGCTCATCGGCGGCTGCGACATCGTGACCGAGATGTACCGCTCGGGCGAGCTCAAGACGCTCCTGCAGGAAGCCGGCGCAGTCGGCTGATCATTCCGGCGCGGGCTCCAGCAGCGGGTTCGGCGGTTCCGCATCGGCCGCGGCGATCAGCCGCTGCGAGGCCGCTTCGAATATCGGCCGGAACTGGTTGCAGACGATGCAGAAGAGGTCCGCCGTGCGCTCCGCGTCATAGGCGGCGGAGTGCGCTTCCCCTGAATTCCACTCGAGACCCGCGGCCTGCGTCGCGCGCGAGAGCACCGTCTGCCCGTAGGCGACTCCCGCGAGCGTCGCGGTGTCGAAGCAGGAGAACGGGTGGAAGGGATTGCGGCGTATCCCTGCGCGCGCCACGGCGGCATTGAGGAAGCCGAGGTCGAAGGACGCGTTGTGGCCGACCAGGATGGCCCGTGTGCACTGCTGTTCGCGCACGGCGCGGCGAACCTCGCCGAAGATCGCGCCGAGCGCATCGCTCTCGGTCGAGGCGATCCGCAGCGGATGCCAGGGGTCGATGCCGTTGACCGCGAGCGAGGCGGGATCGAGCCGTGCGCCCTCGAAGGGCCGCACGTGCTGGCGGAACGTCGGGCCACGCACGACGCGCCCGTCGGCGTCCACGCGAAGCTCCACGGCCGCGATCTCGAGCAGCGCATCCGTCGCGGCGATGAACCCGCCGGTCTCGACGTCCACGACCACCGGGAGGAACCCGCGGAACCGGTCGCGCATCGCGGTGATCGCGGCGCTCATGGCGAGGCGGGCTCCCGCAGTTTCCATTCGAGCGGCTCACCCGCGCCCATCGGCACGACCTTGTCCGCGCCAAAAGGATAGCTCTCCGGCAAGGTCCACGCCTGCCGCTCGAGAACGACCGTCCCCGTATTGCGCGGCAGGCCGTAGAAATCGGCCCCGTGGAAGCTGGCAAAGCCCTCGAGGCGATCGAGCTTGCCCGCGAGCTCGAATGCGCGCGCGTAGAGCTCGAGCGCGGCCGGCGCCGAATAGATGCCGGCGCAGCCGCAGGACGACTCCTTGGTCGATTTCGCGTGTGGCGCGCTGTCGGTGCCGAGGAAGAACTGCGGATCGCCTGACGTCGCGGCGTCGATCAGCGCCAGGCGGTCGCGTTCGCGCTTCAACACGGGCAGGCAATAGAGGTGCGGGCGGAGGCCTCCCCTGAACATCGCGCCGCGATTCAGCAAGAGATGCTGCGGCGTGATCGTCGCGCCGACCCGGCGTCCCGCCGCGCGCACGAACTCGACGCCGGCGCGCGTCGTCACGTGCTCGAGCACGACCCGCAGGCGCGGATGACGCTTGACGAGCGGGGCGAGCTCGCGCTCGACGAAGAGGCTTTCGCGGTCAAAGGGATCCACGTCGTCGCCCGTAACCTCGCCGTGGAGCTGCAGCACGACGTCCCGTTCTTCCATGCGCTCGAGCACGGCCTGGCAGCGTGCGAGCGAGGTGACGCCGGCCTCCGAATGCGTCGTGCTACCTGCGGGGTAGCACTTCACGCCGAGGACGAACCCGCTCGCCGCCGCGCGGTTGATCTCGGCGGCCTCCGTCGTTTCCGTCAGGTAGAGCGTCATGAGCGGCTCGAATGACGCACCGGGAGGCAGAGCCGCGCGGATGCGGTCCCGGTAGCGGCCCGCCGCGGCGACCGTCGTGGCCGGCGGCTTGAGGTTCGGCATCACGATCGCGCGAGCGAAAGCACGTGCGCTCGCCGCGACGACGGCGGCAAGCTCGGGCCCGTCCCGCAGGTGCAGGTGCCAGTCGTCCGGCCGTGTGATGGTGAGTGTAGGAGTCGGGCTCGACAAAGGGGGCTTTAATCTTGACCCGCGGGCGCTGCAAACACGATCATATCGGGCCGGCCGCCGGCATGGGAATGTATCCGAGGATCCTGCATGGCTGACGGCCCGAATACCGACGACGTCGATCCGCTCGAAACCCGCGAGTGGCTCGAGTCGATCGATGCGGTGCTGAAGGTCCACGGCCCCGTCCGCGCCCACTTCCTGCTCGACCGGCTCATCGATCACGCGCGCCGCTCAGGTGCCTGGCTGCCCTTCAAGGCCAACACCGCCTACGTCAACACGATCCACGTCTCACGCGAGAAGCCGTATCCGGGCGATCGCGCGCTCGAGCGGCGGATCGAGTCGCTGATCCGCTGGAATGCGGTCGCGATGGTCGTCCACGCGAACCGCGTCAGCACCGAGTACGGCGGCCACATCGCGACCTACGCTTCCTCGGCGACGCTCTATGAAGTCGGGTTCAACCATTTCTGGCGCGCGCCCTCGGATCATCACCGCGGCGACATGATCTTCGCCCAGGGGCACTCCAGCCCCGGCCTCTATGCGCGCGCGTATCTCGAGGGCCGCCTCACGGAAGAGCAGCTGCGCCACTTCCGCCAGGAAGTCGGCGGGAAGGGCCTGCCGTCCTATCCGCATCCCTGGCTGATGCCGGACTTCTGGCAGTTCCCGACCGTGTCGATGGGCCTCGGTCCGCTGCAGGCGATCATGCAGGCGCGCTTCGTGCGCTATCTCGAGAATCGCGGCCTCGTCGAGCCGGGCGACCAGAAGATCTGGTGCTTCCTCGGCGACGGCGAGATGGACGAGCCCGAGTCGATGGGCGCGCTCACGATGCCGGTGCGCGAGAAGCTCGACAACCTCGTCTTCGTGATCAACTGCAACCTGCAGCGCCTCGACGGCCCGGTCCGCGGCAACGGCAAGATCATCCAGGAACTCGAGGCGGCCTTTCTCGGCGCGGGCTGGAACGTGATCAAGGTGGTCTGGGGAGGCCGCTGGGATCCATTGCTCGCGCGCGACACGGAGGGTCTCTTGCCCCGGCGCATGGAGGAGGCGGTCGACGGCGAGTACCAGAATTTCAAGGCCAAGGGCGGCGCCTACACGCGCGAGCATTTCTTCGGCAAGCACCCGCAGCTGCTCGAGCTTGTCGCCAACCTGTCGGACGACGAAATCGCGCTCCTGAACCGCGGCGGCCACGATTCCCACAAGGTCTGGAACGCTTACGCAGCCGCGATGACGCACAAGGGCCGGCCGACCGTGATCCTGGCCAAGACCGTGAAGGGCTATGGCATGGGCAAGGCGGGCGAGGCGCTGAACGTCACGCACCAGCAGAAGAAGATGGACGACGAGGCGCTCAAGGCTTTCCGCGACCGCTTCAACATCCCGGTTTCCGACGACGAGATCGCGCGCGTGCCGTTCTTCCGGCCGGCCGACGACAGCGCCGAGATGCAGTACCTCAAGGGGCATCGCAAGGCGCTCGGCGGCTACCTGCCCGTGCGTCGCACGAATGCACCGCCGCTCGCGGTGCCCGCGCTCGAGGCCTTCAAGAGCCTGCTCGACGGCACCGAGGGACGCGAGATCTCGACCACGATGGCTTTCGTCCGGATCCTGACGCAGCTCCTGAAGGACAAGAACATCGGCGCCCATGTCGTGCCGATCGTGCCCGACGAAGCCCGCACGTTCGGCATGGAGGGACTGTTCCGGCAGGTCGGCATCTATTCCGCAGTCGGCCAGCTTTACACGCCGCAGGATGCCGACCAGCTCATGTACTACCGCGAGGACAGGAAGGGCCAGATGCTCGAAGAGGGCATCAACGAGGCGGGCGCCTTCTGCTCGTGGATGGCCGCGGGCACGGCCTACGCGAACCACGGAATCAGCATGATTCCGATGTACATCTACTACTCGATGTTCGGCTTCCAGCGCATCGGCGACTTCGCCTGGGCGGCGGGCGACATGCAGGCGCGCGGCTTCCTGATCGGCGCGACGGCGGGGCGCACGACGCTCGCCGGCGAGGGGCTGCAGCACCAGGACGGCCACAGCCACCTGCTCGCCTCGACGATCCCGAACTGCATCGCCTACGACCCCTGCTTCGCCTACGAACTCGCGGTGATCATGCAGGACGGACTGCGCCGCATGCATGCGGAGCAGCAGAACGTCTTCTACTACATCACCACGATGAACGAGAACTACGCGCATCCCGCGATGCCGAAAGGCGTCGAGCAGGGAATCCTGCGCGGCATGTACCTGCTGCATATCGGCGGCAAGGGCGCAGTGCGCGCGACGCTGCTAGGCTCCGGCACGATCCTGCGCGAAGTGCTCGCGGCGGCGGAGTTGCTCGAGTCCGAGTTCGGCGTCCCGGCGGACGTCATGAGCGTCACGAGTTTCTCGGAACTGCGCCGAGACGCGCTCGCGGCTGAACGCGAAGCCATGTTGAAGCCCTCCAGCAAGCCACGCGCGCCCTGGGTGCGCGAGTGCCTCGCCGGGCGACAGGGGCCCTTCGTCGCTGCGACCGATTACATGAAGGTGGTCGCGGACCAGATCCGCCAGTGGGTGCCGGGCCGGTATGTCGCGCTCGGCACGGACGGATTCGGCCGCAGCGATTCCAGGCAGGCCCTTCGTGGGCACTTCGAGGTGGATCGGCACTGGATTGTGGTCGCGGCCCTCAAGGCGCTGGCCGACGACGGCCGCATCGACCGCTCGAGCGTCACGCTCGCCATGAAGAAGTTCGGGATCGACGCCGACAAGCCCGATCCCGTGGTGAGCTGAGCGCCCATGGCCGCTCGCACCCCCGTCCTCGTGCCGGACATCGGCGACTTCCATGACGTCGAGGTCATCGAGGTGCTGGTCAAGGCGGGCGACACCGTCGCGCTCGAGGCGCCGCTCATCACGCTCGAGACGGACAAGGCGACGATGGACGTGCCTTCGACGGCTGCCGGGCGTATTGCCGAGGTGTCGGTCAAGAAGGGCGATCGCGTATCCAAGGGTACGACGATCGCAGTCGTCGAAACCGCGGAAGCGACTGCAGCGACCGACGCGAAATTTGCCGCACCTTCCGCACCGCCTGCGCCGCCAACATCACCCGCGCCAGCCGCGACGCCGAACCCCGAAGCCACAGTCCGGATGACGGTCGCCGCCGCGGTGCCTGCGGGCGCGGCTGTACTGCCCGATATCCGGTTCGCGCACGCGAGTCCGTCGGTGCGGCGCTTCGCGCGCGAGCTCGGCGTCGACCTCGCGCGCGTCGCGGGCAGCGGCTTCAAGGGTCGCATCAGCGAGGACGACGTCAAGGCATTCGTGAAGAAGGCCCTCGCCGCGCCGCCGAGGGCGGAGAGCGCGGGCGGTGCGCTGCCGCGCGTGCCGGAGGTGGACTTCGCGGCCTTCGGTCCGGTCGAGGTGAAGCCGCTGGGGCGGATCCAGCGGATTTCGGGCGCGCGCCTGCAGGCGAGCTGGGTCAATATCCCGCACGTCACGCAGCACGACGATGCGGACATCACCGAGATGGAGAAACTCCGCGCCTCGCTGAAGGAGCGCGCGGCGAGCCGCGGCATCAAGCTGACGCCACTCGCATTCATCGTGCGCGCCTGCGCGCGCGTGATCGCGCAGTTCCCGAACTTCAATGCCTCGCTCGATGCGTCGGGCCAGAACCTCGTGTTCAAGAAGTATCTGCATATCGGGTTTGCGGCCGACACGCCGAATGGGCTGGTCGTGCCCGTCATCCGCGACGCGGGCCGCAAGGACATCTACGAACTCGCGCGCGACCTCGCCGAGCTCGCGGGCAAGGCGCGCGCCGGCAAGCTGACGGCGGCGGACATGCAGGGCGGCTGCTTCACGATCTCGAGCCTGGGCGGCATCGGGGGCACGGGGTTCACGCCGATCATCAACGCGCCCGAGGTCGCAATCCTCGGCGTTTCGCGTTCGCAGCAGCGGCCGGTCTGGAAAGACGGCAAGTTCGAGCCGCGGTTGCTGATGCCGCTGTCGTTGTCCTATGACCACCGCGTCATCGACGGTGCCCAGGCCGTGCGCTTCGTCGTCGCGGTCGCCGAGGCGCTGGCGTCGCCGCAGGGTCTTACCGAGGCGGTGCCTTGAGCCAGCTCGTCGAGCAGCGGGTCCCGGATCTCGGGGATTTCCACGACGTCGAGGTCATCGAGGTGCTGGTCAAGGCGGGCGACCGGGTCGTGCCCGAAACGCCGCTCATCACGCTCGAGACCGACAAGGCGACGATGGACGTGCCGGCGACCTCCGCCGGTGTCGTGCAGGAGATCAAGCTCCGCAAGGGCGATCGCGTGTCGAAGGACTCGCTGATCGCGATCCTCGCGGCGGCCGGCGGTGACACGGTCCGGATCCCTTCGCTGAAAGAGACGGTCGTGATCGCAGAGGCTCCGGCGGCCAAGGCGCCGGCGGCAGCGAGCCGGGCCGCGGGCTCCGCCGACGAGCGGGCCGCAGACCAATCAGCGCAGCTCCTCGTCATCGGCGCAGGGCCGGGCGGCTACACCGCTGCATTCCGCGCGGCCGATCTCGGCCTGGCTGTCACCCTGGTGGACCGCTGGCCGCAGCTCGGCGGCGTGTGCCTCAATGTCGGCTGCATCCCGTCGAAGGCGCTCCTGCACGCCGCGCGCGTGATCGAGGAAGCGGAGTCCATGTCGGAGCACGGCATCCGCTTCAAGGAACCCGAAATCGATCCAGCCGCGCTCAAGCAGTGGAAAAACCGCGTCATCGGCAAGCTGACCGCGGGCCTCACGATCCTGGCGAAGCAGCGCAAGGTGACTGTCATCCGTGGGACGGCGCGCTTTGTCTCGGCGCATCGCGTCGAGATCGTGGATCCCGACGGCGCGAAGAAGCTGATCGGCTTCGAGCAGTGCATCATCGCCGCGGGCTCCGAGCCCGCGCGCATCCCGGGGCTGCCGAAGGATCCGCGCGTCGTGGATTCGACCGGCGCGCTCGACCTGCGCGAGATCCCCGGGAAATTCCTCGTCATCGGTGGCGGCATCATCGGGCTCGAGTTGGCCTGCGTGTACGACGCGCTCGGCTCCGAGGTGAGCGTCGTCGAGCTGACGGATACGCTGATGCCCGGCTGCGATCGCGACCTCGTGCGCGCGCTCGAGAAGCGGCTCCGCGCACGCTACGCGGCGATCCAGACCGGCACGAAGGTCACGGGCGTGGAAGCGACGGCCAAGGGCCTCTCCGTCTCCTTCGAGGGAAAGGGCGCGGGCGAACCACAGCTCTTCGACAGCGTGCTCTGCGCCGTCGGGCGCGTGCCGAACGGCAAGGCGATCCGCGCCGAGGCGGCAGGCGTTGCGGTCAGCGAGCGCAGCTACATCACCGTCGATCGCCAGATGCGCACGAACGTGCCGCACATCTTTGCGATCGGCGACATCGTCGGCCAGCCGATGCTCGCCCACAAGGCGACGCACGAGGGCAAAGTGGCCGCGGAAGTGGCGGCCGGGCAGAAAAGCGCGTTCGATGCGCGCGCCATCCCTTCAGTTGCCTACACCGATCCGGAAATCGCCTGGGTCGGCGTCACGGAGACCGAGGCGCAGGCCTCGGGCCAGAAGCTCGGCAAGGGACTGTTTCCCTGGATGGCGAGCGGCCGGTCGCTCTCGCTCAATCGCGACGAAGGCTTCACCAAGCTCCTATTCGACCCGGACTCGCACCGCGTCGTCGGCGGCGGCATCGTCGGCACGAACGCCGGCGACCTGATTTCGGAGGTCGCGCTCGCGATCGAGATGGGCGCGACCGCGGCGGATGTCGGGCTCACGATCCATCCGCACCCGACATTGTCCGAAACCGTGGCCTTCGCAGCGGAAGCCTTCGAGGGCACGCTGACGGACCTCTTCATCCCGAAGAAATAGCCGGCGACCCCGGTTCGGTCTTGTCGCGATAGAGGCAGAGGTCCCGGATCGGGCACTGCGGGCACAGGGGCCTGCGCGCCTTGCAGACATATCGCCCGTGCAGCAGCAGCCAGTGATGTGCGTGGGCGCGAAACTCCTCCGGCACGAGCTTGACGAGGCGATCCTCGACCTCGCGCACGTTCCGCCCCGGCGCGAGTCCCGTGCGGTTTGCGACACGGAAGATATGCGTGTCGACGGCGATGGTGGGCTCGCCGAAAGCCGTGTTCATGACGACGTTCGCCGTTTTGCGGCCGACCCCGGGAAGCGCTTCGAGCGCGGCGCGCGTGCGCGGCACCTCGCCTCCGTGGTGCGCGAGAATCGTCCGAGATGCCTTCAGGACATGTTTTGCTTTCATCCGCCACAGTCCGATCGTTCGGATGTAGCCGGCGAGTCCCGCCTCGCCAAGCGCAACCATCGCCGCGGGCGTAGCGGCGACCCGGAACAACGGGCCCGTCGCCAGGTTCACGCTTTTGTCGGTCGCCTGCGCCGACAGGATGACGGAGACGAGGAGCTGGTAGGTCGAGGCGTAGGCGAGCTCGGTGGCAGGCTCCGGCATCGCGGCGCGCAGCCGCTCGAACATCGCCTGCCGGGCCGCGGGGCCGAGCATTCGAACGCGGCCCTGCCTAGCCGCCATGTCTGCGCCCCAGCCGGGCGACATGCGCATCGAAGCGCTTGCGGAAATGCAGCGCCCGCTCCGCGATCGCGGCGCGTGGCAGGGGCTCCGTCGGCAGGCCCGGCGCCGGGATCATGTGGATGCAGTCCACCGGGCATGCGGGCACGCAGAGCTCGCAGCCGTTGCAGTCCGCGGCGATGACCGTGTGCATGCGCTTGCGGGCGCCGACGATGGCGTCGGTCGGGCAGGGCTCGATGCAGCGCGCGCAGCCGATGCAGGCGGGCTCGTCGATCCAGGCGACGCGCGGCGCAGCCTCAATCCCGCAGGAAGCGTCGAGTGGTAAGGCGTGAAGCTCGAGCAGCGCCGCCAGCTCGTCGATCAACGCGGCTCCCCCCGGCGGGCAGCGGTTGAGCGCCGTCTCGCGGCGGGCGAGCGCCTCTGCGTAGGGACGGCAGGCGTCAAAGCCGCAGCGGCGGCATTGGGTTTGCGGCAGGAGCGCGTCGATGCGCGCGGCGAGGAACTCCGCGTCGCCCGCCATGACCGCGCTCAGCTGACCTTCATGCCGGCTTTGGCGCCGGCGTCCGGCGAGAGGAGGAAGAGGCCATCATCGCCGGAGGCGGCGAGGGCCATGCCCTCCGAGGTGCCGAAGCGCATCTTCTTGGGCTTGAGGTTCGCGACCACGACGATGTGGCGGCCGACGAGCTGCGCCGGCTCATAGGCGCCGCGGATGCCCGCAAACACGGTGCGCCGTTCGCTGCCGAGGTCGACCGTCAGCTTCAGGAGCCGGTCCGCGCCCTCGACGAGCGAGGCTTCCTCGATGCGCGCGATGCGAAGGTCGATGCGCCCGAAATCCTCCGGCGTGATTTGCGCGGGTCCCGCCGCGGCGGGAGCGGGAGCGGGTTCGGTCGTCGCCATGGGCGTCTCCAGGAGTTTCTGCACGCTCGCTGCGTCGAGGCGCGTCGCGAGCGGCTGGTATTCGTTGATCGTCGTGCCAAGCAGCGGCGTCTCGATGTCGCGCCACAACGCGACCGGCGCGCCAAGGAATGCCTCGGCACGCTCCGCGATCGCAGGCATCACCGGCTTCAGGTAGGCCATCAGCACGCGGAACAGGTTGATGCCCTGGGTGCAGACGGCCTGGACCTCGGCCGCGCGCGCCGGGTCCTTCGCCGCGAGCCAGGGCTTGTTGCGGTCGATGTAGAGGTTCGCGCGGTCGGCGAGCGCCATGACCTCGCGCATCGCGGCCGCATACTCGAGCATTTCCCAGGCTTCGAAGATGCCCGTGCCGGCGTCCACGAATTCGCGGTAGAGCGGCGGATCCGGCAATTGCGCGGCCAGGCGGCCGCCGTAACCGCGGTGAATGAAGCTCGCGCAGCGGCTCGCGATGTTGACCAGCTTGCCGACGAGCTCGGCGTTGATGCGGGTCGCGAATTCCTCGAGGTTCATGTCGATGTCCTCGAGGCCGGGGCCCAGTTTGGCCGCGAGGAAGTAGCGGAAATAGTCGGGCGGCAGGTGGTCGAGGTAGCGGCGCGCGGTCACGAAGGTGCCGCGCGACTTCGACATCTTCTCGCCGTTCACGGTCAGGAAGCCATGGGCGTGCACGGCGGTCGGCTTGCGAAGGCCCGCGCCCTCGAGCGTCGCCGGCCAGAACAGCGAGTGGAAATAGAGGATGTCCTTGCCGATGAAGTGATGCAGCTCCATGGGACTGTCGGGTTTCCACCAGTCCTCGAACTCGAGCCCCGCGCGCTTGCAGTAGTTCTCGAAGCTCGCCATGTAACCGACCGGCGCATCGAGCCAGACATAGAAATACTTCCCGGGCGCATCCGGGATCTCGATGCCGAAGTATGGCGCGTCGCGCGAGACGTCCCAGTCGCGAAGCCCGGCGTCGAACCATTCGTCGAGCTTGTTCGCGACCGCGGCCTGCAGCGAGCCCGATCGCGTCCACTGCCGCAGCATCGCCTCGAAATTCCCGAGCCGGAAGAAGATGTGCTCGGATTCGCGCTCGACGGGGCGCGTGCCGGAGACGACGGAAACCGGGTCGATCAGGTCGGAAGGCGAATAGGTCGCACCGCAGTTCTCGCAGCTGTCGCCGTACTGGTCCGGCGTGCTGCAGCGTGGGCAAGTGCCCTTGACGTAGCGGTCGGGCAGGAACATGCCGGCCTTCTCGTCGTATGCCTGGCGCACCGACCTGCGCGTGATGTGGCCTGCCTTTTCGAGCGCCCGGTACATGCGCACGGTGAGGCGGCGATTCTCCTCGGAGTGCGTCGTGTAGTAGTTGTCGAAGCCGATGCCGAAGGCGGCAAAATCCGCGCGGCGCTCGGTGCCGACGCGGCCGATGAGCTCCTCCGGCGTCACGCCCTCGGCTGCCGCCTTCAACATGATCGGCGTGCCGTGGGTGTCGTCGGCGCAGACGTAGATGCACTCGTGGCCCGCGAGGCGCATCGCGCGGACCCAGATGTCGCACTGGATGGTCTCGGTCATGTGCCCGAGGTGCGTCGGCCCGTTCGCATAGGGCAGGGCGCTCGTGACGAGGATGCGTCGGCGCGCCATGCCCGTCAGTCCAGCTCGCGCAGCGGCTCGAACTTGCCCTTGTTGATGGCCTTTTCAAAGGCGGAGCGGCCGCTGATCAGTCCCTGGTCGTAGAGCTGCTCGATGGCGGAGTCCATCGTGCGCATACCGACTGCCGCGCTCGACTGCATGGTCGACTCGAGCTGGTCGATCTTGCCCTGGCGGATCAGGTTCGCCGCTGCCGGCGTGTTGATGAGTAGCTCGAGCGCGGCGACCCGTCCAGGGGAACCCTTGCGCGAGATCAGCTGCTGCGACACGACTCCGCGCAGCGAGGTCGAGAGCATCGTGCGCACGTGGTTCTGCTTGTCCGCCGGGAAGGCGTTGACGATGCGGTCCACGGTGGCCGCCGCGCCGTTCGTGTGCAGCGTTGCCATCACGAGGATGCCCATCTCGGCCGCCGTGATCGCGGTCGAGATCGTCTCGAGGTCCCGGAGCTCGCCGACCAGGATGACGTCCGGGTCCTCGCGCAGGGCCGAGAGCAGCGCCGCCGCGAAGGACTCGGCGTGCACGCCGACCTCGCGCTGGCTGATGAGGCAGTTCTTGCGCGCGTGCACGAACTCGATCGGGTCCTCGATCGTCAGGATGTGCCCCTTGATGCGCGAATTGAGGTC
>DATBSX010000078.1:0-8677 GCA_036559565.1 Steroidobacteraceae bacterium
CGTGACGATGGACGAGGCCTGCGACAAGGCGGACATCTTCGTATCCGCGACCGGCAACGTGAACGTGATCAACCACGACCACATGCGCCGGATGAAGCACCAGGCGATCGTCTGCAACATCGGCCACTTCGACAGCGAGATCGACATCGCCTCGCTCAGGCAGTACCGCTGGGAGAACATCAAGCCGCAGGTGGACCACGTGATCTTCCCCGACGGCAAGCGCATCATCGTGCTGGCCGAGGGCCGGCTGGTGAACCTGGGCTGCGGAACCGGCCACCCGTCGTTCGTGATGTCGAATTCGTTCACGAACCAGGTACTGGCGCAGATCGAGCTCTACGCCCACGGAGAGCGCTACGAGCACCGCGTGTACGTGCTGCCGAAGGAACTCGACGAGAAGGTCGCGCGGCTGCACCTCGACCGCATCGGTGCGAAGCTCACGACGATGACCGCGGACCAGGAGCGCTACCTCGGAATCTCCGCTGCCGGGCCGTTCAAGCCCGAGCATTACCGATACTGAGGCGAGGTGCGCGTACTGCAGTTCACGGACCCGCACCTGCCCGGATCGCCGGGCATGCGGGTCCGGGACGTCGCGACCGAGGCGACGCTCGCGCGCTGCATCGCGCACGCGAAGCGCCGCCACCCGCGGCCGGACGCCGTGCTCCTGACCGGCGACCTCGCGCACGACGACGCGGGCGGCTACGCGATGCTGCGCGAGCGCTTCGGCGACACCGAGGCGCCGGTGCACTGCCTCCCGGGCAACCACGACGATCCTGCTGCCGTGAGGGCGGCGCTCGACGCGCCGCCCTTCGTGCACGATTTCGCGCGGCGCTACGGCGACTGGATGATCATCATGATGGACAGCACCGTGGCCGGGCTTCACGGCGGGCACCTTGACGCCGAGGAACTCGCGCGGCTCGACGCCGCGCTCGCGGCGCAGCCGGGCGCCCACGCCCTCGTCTGCCTCCATCACCACCCCGTGCCGCACGGCAGCGCCTGGCTGGACGAACTGATGCTCGACAATGCCGATGAATTCTTCGCCTTGCTGGCGCGCCATCCGGGGGTGCGCGGCCTCGCCTGGGGACACACGCACCAGCCGTTCGAGGGCATGCACGGGCACATCAGGCTGATGGGCACGCCCTCAACCTGCATGCAGTTCGCGCAGGACGCCGACGAGTTCCAGGTGGACGAGCGCCCGCCGGCATACCGCTGGATCGAGCTCGGCAAGGATGGCAACGTCGAGACGGGCGTCGAATGGGTGCATGAACATGCCTGAAATACGAAACCACCGGCGCTTGTTTGCGGTCGTCCTTTGCATGGCGCTCGTCGCCGGCACGGCGCAGGCCGAACCTGCGCTGTGGAAGGTCACGGGCGGCAAGAGCGCCGTGTACCTCTTCGGCTCGGTGCACCTCCTGCCCGAGGGTGGATTCACGGTCGGCGGCGAGCTTGAGGACGCGCTGAAGCGGGCCGATCGCGTCTGCATGGAGATCGACCCGGGATCCCAGGACGAGTCGGCGACGACTGCGATCACGCTCGCGCGCGCCGTGGATCCCGAAGGCCGGACTCTCTTCGACTTGCTCGGGGACGACGCCGACCGCGTGCGCGCGGCCGCCGAGGATGCGGGCGTGCCGCTCGAGGCGCTCTCGATGTTCGAGCCCTGGTTTGCGGGACTCACGGTGTCGGTCATGGCGCTGCAGGCGCACGGCTACGACGCCGAGCACGGCGTCGAGCAGATCATCGAGGCCGAGGCGAAACAGGAAGGCAAGACCGGCTGCGGCCTCGAGACACTCGACGGCCAGCTCGGCCTGCTCGACGGCCTGTCGGCCGAATTGCAGACGGAAATCCTCCTGCAGGCGATCGATGAAGCGGGCGACGTGGACGCGATGATCGGCCCGATGCTCGAGGCCTGGCGCGATGGCGACGAGGCCGGGCTCGAGAAGAGCCTCGAGGAGGATTTCGACGGCTACCCGGAGCTCGCCGACGTGCTCATCTACCGCCGGAACGCCGCCTGGGCCAACCAGGTGAGCGAGATGTTGCGGGACGACCAGGACGTGCTCCTGGTCGTCGGCGCGATGCATCTCGTGGGAGACCGCGGCCTGCCTGCCCTCCTCGCGAAGCGCGGCTTCCACGTCGAGAGACGCTGAGGCGCGCATGTCCCACTTCGAGGAAGCCAGCCGCTACATCGCCGGAGGAGTGAACTCGCCGGTGCGGGCGTTTCGCGGCGTGGGCGGCGAGCCGCTCTTCATCCGCCGCGCGCGCGGCGCCGCCGTCGAGACCGAAGACGGCCGGCGCTTCATCGACTACGTCGGCTCCTGGGGACCGATGATCCTGGGCCACGCGGATCCCGACGTCATCGCGGCGGTCGTGCGCCGGGCGCAGGACGGCCTTTCCTTCGGGGCGCCGACGCTGATCGAGACGGAGCTGGCCCGCAGGATCACGGAGCTCGTGCCTTCCATCGAACTCGTCCGCATGGTGAGCTCGGGCACCGAGGCGACGATGAGCGCCATTCGCCTCGCGCGCGGGTTCACGGGGCGCGAACGCATCGTGAAATTCGAAGGCTGTTATCACGGCCACTCGGACGGGCTTCTCGTGAAGGCGGGCTCGGGCGCCTTGACGCTCGGTGTGCCCGATTCCGCCGGCGTGCCGGCCGCGATCGCGGCCGCGACGACGACGCTGCCCTACAACGACGTCGCCGCGCTCGAAGCCTGCTTCACGAATGCGGGGCGCGATATCGCCTGCGTCATCGTCGAGCCGGTCGCCGGCAACATGGGCTGCGTGCCGCCGGCCCCGGGATTCCTGGAAACCTTGCGCGCGCTGTGCACGCGCCATGGTGCCTTGCTCATCTTCGACGAGGTGATGACGGGATTTCGCGTCGCCCTCGGCGGTGCGCAGGCGCTTTATGGCGTCACGCCGGACCTCACGACGCTCGGCAAGATCGTCGGCGGCGGCATGCCGGTCGGGGCCTTTGGCGGCAGGCGCGACATCATGGAGAAGCTCGCGCCGCTCGGGCCGGTCTACCAGGCGGGCACCTTGTCGGGCAACCCGGTCGCGATGGCGGCGGGACTCGCGACGCTTGAGAAGGTCGCACAGCCGGGCTTGCACGCGCGCCTCGCCGCGACGACGACGCGCCTCGTCGAGGGTCTCGCAGGCGCCGCGCGCGCGGCCGGCGTTCCCGTTGCGACGACCCACGTCTGCGGCATGTTCAGCCTCTTTTTTACGGCCGAGACTGGCGTGACCAACTATCGCCAGGTGATGGCGAGCGACGCTGCACGCTTCCGGCGCTACTTCCACGGCATGCTGCAGGCGGGCGTCTATCTTGCGCCCTCGCCTTTCGAGGCGGGTTTCGTCTCAGCGGCGCACGGCGAGGCCGAAATCGAGGCGACCGTTGAAGCTGCCGGCCGCGTGCTCGCCGCGATCGCCAAGGATCCCTGATGCGCGCAGCGCTGGCGTTCGTCGCGGCGATTTTCGGAACCATGTTCCTCGCGGCGCTGCTCGCCTATCCCGTGTGGCTCGGCGTGCACGCCCTGGTCCCCGAGTGGGCTTTCCATGGCATCGTCGGCCGATTCTGGCAGCTCCTGCTTCTGATCGGCATCCTCCTCGCGAAGCGACGACTCGGCCTGCGGGGCCGCGCAGACTGGGGCTGGGGCCTGCCCCGGCCCGTGTTCCTGCGCCAGGCGGGCGCCGGGCTTGCGATCGGCATCGCGACGATGCTGCCCATGACGATCGCGATGTTCGCCATCGGAATCCTCCGGCTGCGGTCCGGGTTCGGTCCCCCGATGCTGCTGGATGCCATCGTGGGCGGACTGCTCGCTGGCCTTGCGGTCGCCATCGTCGAGGAGACGTTCTTCCGCGGCTTGATGTACCGAGCGGTGGATCGTGAGTCCGGTTTCGTCACGGCCACCTGGTGCACGGCGGTTGTCTATGCAGCGATCCACTTCTTCTCGCCGGCGAAGATCCCGGCCGACGCCGTCGCCCTGGGCAGCGGGCTGCAGCTGCTCGGCGGCGCGCTCGAGCATTTCTCGAATCCGCTGCCGGTATTCGACTCCTTCGTCACGCTGGTGCTGGTCGGCCTCCTGCTCGCCCTGGTGCGACGGCGGACGGGCGCCATTGCCGTGGGACTCGGCTTGCACATGGGCTGGGTGTTCGTGATCAAGGCGACGATCAAGCTCACGCGAGTCAACGAGGACGCGACGGCATCCTTCCTGGTCGGCAGCTACGACGGCTATACGGGCTGGCTCGTTGCCGGCTGGGCAGCGGTTCTCATCGCCGTCGCCTGGTCGCGCGGCTGGCTGCGGCCCGCGAGCTAGCCGCGGCTTCGCGTCACGGCGGGTTCGAGCGCGGCGAGGCGCTCGAGTGGGTCCTGGAGTTCAAGCAGGGTCTGCTTGTCGGCAAGCGTGAGCGGCAGCAGTTCCGCGAGGCGGTTCGCAATCCAGGCCGCGTCGTCCCGCTGCTCGATGTGCCGATACGAGTCCTCGGCCTCCGGCAGCACTTGCATCACGACTTCCTTCATCCAGGCCTGGTCTGGCGGCACGGCCACGACCGGATCCGCGGCGATGTCGAGCACGCGGCCGCGATTCAGGCCATCGGCCTCGCGCCAGGCCTCGACGACACGGACCCGTTCGCGACCGATGCAGCTGATGCCGAGATATCCGCCCTCGAGGCGGTCGAAGTCCACGATGTGCGCCTCGGTGCCGGTCGCGGCAAAGGAGGTCACGGCCGAGGCTTCCTCGCCCTCGCCGAGCAGCACGACGGCGAAGCCGGTCTGCTCGCGCATGCAGCGGCTCACCATGTCGAGATAGCGCGGCTCGAAGATCCGTAGCGGCAGCGGCCCGCCCGGGAACAGCACGGCGTTCAGCGGAAAGAGCGGCAGCTCGCGGACTTCGGCGTTCACGCCGGCCGCGCCCGGAGCGCCGAAAGCAGGCGTTCGTGCAGGCCGCCGAAACCACCGTTGCTCATCACGAGGACTCGATCGCCTGCGCGCAAATCCGCGGCCAGCGCCGCGACGAGGCCCGGCAGGTCGCCGAGGACCCGCGCCTTGGGCCCCAGCTCGGTGCCGACGCCGTCGAGGTTCCAGTCAAGGCCCGGGGGCTGGTAGAGCCAGACGGCGTCGGCGCCGGAAAGCGATTCGACGAGTTCCTCGCGGTGCACGCCGAGGCGCATCGTGTTCGAGCGCGGCTCCAGCACGGCAATGATGCGGCCGCCATCCGGCTGGCGGCGAACGCCATCGATCGTGAACGCGATCGCCGTCGGGTGATGCGCAAAGTCGTCATAGACGCGTATGCCGGCGACCTCGCCGCGCAGCTCGAGCCGGCGCTTCACGCCGGCGAAACGTCCGAGCGCCGCCGCGGCCTGGGCCGGCAGCACGCCGATGCCGGCTGCGCAGGCAATCGCCGCGAGGCCGTTCTCGACGTTGTGCAGGCCGATGAGCGGCCAGCGCACGATGCCGACCGGCGCGTCGCGATGCAGCACCTCGAACGCACTGCCGTCCGGCGAGGCGAGCCGCGCGCGCCACTCGGCCACCCCTTCGCGCGCGAATTCGACCAGCGGCGTCCACGCGCCCATCGCGAGCGTCGCCTTCAGCGCGGCACTGTCTGCGTTCCAGGTGATCCGGCCTGAACCCGGCACCGTCCGCACGAGGTGGTGGAACTGGCGCTGGATCGAGGCGAGGTCCGGGTAGATGTCTGCATGATCGTATTCGAGGTTCGTCATCAGCAGGTGCCGCGGCCGGTAGTGCACGAACTTCGCGCGCTTGTCGAAGAAGGCGGTGTCGTACTCGTCGGCCTCGATCACGAACAGCGCGCCCCCGCCCGACCGCGCGGTCGCATCGAAATTCGCCGGGATGCCGCCGATCAGGAAGCCCGGATCGCGCCCGGCATCCTGCAGGATCCAGGCCAGCATGGATGAGGTCGTCGTCTTTCCGTGTGTGCCCGCGACAGCCGCCACCTCGCGCCCACGCAGCACGTTCTCGGCGAGCCACTGCGGGCCCGAGACATATGGCAGGCCGCTGTCCAGCAGCCGCTCGATGATCGGCTTGCCGCGCGTCATGACGTTGCCGACCACGACGACGTCGGGCTTCAGGTCGAGCTGCGCGGGATCGTAGCCATCGATCAGCTCGATGCCCTCGGCCGCGAGCTGGGTGCTCATCGGCGGGTAGATGTTGGCGTCGGAACCGGTCACGCGATGCCCCGCGGCGCGCGCGAGCGCCGCAAGGCCGCCCATGAAGGTTCCGCAGATGCCGAGGACGTGCAGGTGCATCAGGGCGGTGCGCCAAAGAAGGCGAGCGACAGGGCGTGGGCGGCGAACCACCAGGTGACGGCGATCGCGAACCCGGTCACGAGGCCGGTGTCGAGCGCCGAGCGCAGGATGTGGCCGACGATCAGCAGGTACCAGACGACGACCAGCACCGTGCCGGCCGTGGAGAAGAGCGCGACCGCGATGTTCGACTTCGCGGGCGACCGGAGGAGCAGCAACGCGATCACGGCGGGCGTCAACAAGAGGTCGGTGCCGAAGATCGCAATCACGGTCTGCGCATAGCGATGCATCCGGCCCGTGAGCGCAAGCAGGATCCCGACGAATGACAGGGCGAAGGCGATGTCGAGTATCGTGCGCGCGATCAGGTGGTCATTGACGTCGAGCCAGATGAGCACGAGGTCGGTGGCGGCAAACAGAAGGACGAAGAACGCAACGGACGCCGCCGAGGACGGCAGGTTGCCCGGGTCCTTGCGCAGCAGGGCGATCTGGGTCAGCGAACTCAGCAATCCGGTCATGCTGCCTTGGGTCGCGATGGCGGCATGCGCATAATAAGGTGGCGATGACCGACGGCGATACTCCAATCCGCGACCCCGTGTCGCTCCAGCAACGCGTCGGGTCGTGGCCCCCGGGCGCGGCGCTCGCGCTCGACACGGAATTCGTGCGCGAACGTACTTATTACCCGAAGTTGTGCTTGATTCAGGCTGCGATCGGCGGCGACATCGCCCTCGTCGACGTGCTCGCGATTGCGGACGGCGGCGCGCTCGCGCCCGTGCTAACGGATCCGGGCCGGCCGAAGATCCTGCATGCCGCGCGCCAGGACATCGAGGCGCTCCTGCCGCTCACGGGCACGCCGGCCGCGCCGGTCTTCGACACGCAGCAGGCAGCGGCCCTCCTCGGCTTTCCCGCGCAGATCGGCTACGCGGAGCTCGTCCGGCAGCTCCTCGGCGTCGAGCTCGCCAAGGGCCATGCCCGCACGGACTGGTCGCGCCGGCCGCTGTCGCAGGAACAACTCGCCTACGCTGCCGACGATGTCCGCTACCTTCCCGCGATCGCGGCGGCGCTCGGGGAGCGCCTCGAGGCTGCGGGCAGGCAGGCCTGGTTCGACGAGGAATCTGCGGCGCTGCGCGACATCGCGCTCTACCGCGTGGAGCCGGCCGAGGCGTGGCGCAGGTTGAAGGGACTGGAACGATTCGACGATGCCGCCTTCGCTGCGGCCCGCGCGCTGGCGGCCTGGCGCGAGCGGCGCGCGATGGCCCGCAACCTGCCGCGCGGCTGGGTCCTGCCGGATGCGGCCATCCACCAGCTCGCGCAATCGCGGCCGCGCACGCGCGAGCAGTTGTCGCGCGCCGATGCCGTGCCGCCGGGCACGGCCGCGCGCGCGGCCGACGAGCTGCTCGCGGCAATCGCCACGGCACCCGACGACGAGTCGCTGCGGGAAGCGCTGGAAACCGGGCGGCCCGGCGCCGAGGAGCTGCGCCTGGAGAAAGCGCTGCAGAAGGAACTCGCCGCCATCGCGGGCGAACTCGGGATCCAGCCGGAGATCCTGGCGCCGCGGCGCGAACTCGCGGCGCTGGCGCGCGGGACGCGCGAACTGCCGGTACTTTCAGGCTGGCGCCGCGCCGTCGTGGGCGAGCGGTTGCTGGCGGTGCGCTAGGCGATCGCGCGTTCGAGGCGGGCGTCGACGTCCTCGAGGCTGCCGTCCGCGTCGATGCGGCGCAGCAAGCCCTTCTTCGCGTAATAGTCGATGAGCGGCTGCGTGCGCTCGCGATAGATCGCAAGGCGCCGCCGCACGGTTTCCTCATTGTCGTCGGGCCGCTGGAAGAGGTCGTGGGGCGCGCCGTCGGTGCAGGTCTCGCCCGGCCGCGGGGGGTTCGACTCGACGTGGAACACCCGGCCGCAGCGCCTGCAGGTGCGCCGGCCCGCCAGGCGCCGCTCGAGCACGCCCGGGTCGATGTCGAACAGCACGACCGCATCGATCGGCTGGCCGGTTTCGCCGAGCAGCGCCGCAAGCCCGTCGGCCTGGACGATCGTGCGCGGAAAGCCGTCGAGGATGAAACCGGGCTTCGCGTCAGGGCGCGCGAGCCGCTCGCGGATGATGCCGAGCATGGTGCGGTCGTCCACCAGGTGGCCCGCGTCCATCACGGTCTTCGCGGCGCGGCCGAGTTCGGTACCCGCCGCAACGGCCTCGCGCAAGAGGTCGCCCGTTGAAACCTGCGGAACGCCATGGCGCGCCTGCATGCGCTGCGCCTGCGTGCCCTTGCCCGAGCCGGGCGCCCCGACCAATATCAGCCTCATTTTCCAGCCACTCCGCGGGTCTTGCGCCCGTTGTGGGGCGCCCATCCTGCCCGCGGCGTCAGGTCGCGTCAAACCGCGCGAATCGGATATGCTTCGCCCCCCACGGGGCGGGTCGCCGTCCGCAAAACGGATT
>DATBSX010000079.1:0-5539 GCA_036559565.1 Steroidobacteraceae bacterium
CTATGCCAACTTCGCCAAGGACGACATCAAGGCGCGCTTTGCAGACGGCCGGCTCAAGGAAGTGAAGCAGCTGGTCGGCAAGACCAGCGACCTCGGCATGGGCAAAGACAAGTACGACTTCATCATGATCTTCATGTCCTACCACGACATCTACTGGGTCGACGAAAAGGAAGGCTGGCCGAAGATCGATGCCGACAACTTCATCAAGCAGCTGTACGCCGCGTTGAAGACGGGCGGAAAGCTACTGATCGTCGACCACGCGGCGAAAGCCGGCACCGGCAGCGCCGCCGCGCAGGATCTGCACCGGATCGACGAGGAGTTCGCGAAGAACGACTTCACGCACCACGGCTTTGCGCTCGAGAAGACCTGGGATGGCCTCCGGAACGCTTCTGATGACCATTCCAAGAAAGTTTTCGATCCCGCAATTCGCGGCAAGACGGACCGCTTCACTCAGCTTTACCGCAAGAAGTGACGTGATTCCCTGCGGCGCGCCTTGTCGACGCGCACGATCAGGTCGTCCGCGAGCTCAATGACTCCGGCTCGCCGCTCGCTGTGGGAAGAACAGGATGCAGGCCAGGATCAGGATGAGCAGCGCCGCGGACGCGGAATAGCGGCTGAGCGCGAGGCCGCCGGCATCGAGCGGCTTGTCGAGGAAGTCCCCGACGACGGCGCCGAGCGGCCGGGTCAGCACGAACGCAACCCAGAACAGCGTGGTGCGGGAGATATTCGTCCAGAAATACGCAGCCACGGTCACCAACAGCAACCCGGTGAAGAGCGCGGCGCTGCCGAGGTAACCGAGGCCGGCGTTGTCCGCGGTCCAGTCCCCAAGCGCAGTGCCGAGCGTCTGCGAGAACATGATCGTGACCCAGTAGAACATCTCGGCTTTCGGCGAACTCACGGTATCCACGGACACCGAGCCGAGCGTGCGGTACCAGACAGCCAGCGAGGTGAGCAGCAGCGCGAGCAGGAGTGACGATCCGCCGGCGTATCCGATGCCGAGCGAGCGGTCCGCGAAGTCCGCGAGCGTCGTGCCGACGGTCGTCGTGGCGATGATCGTCGTCCAGTACAGGAAAGGATGAAATCGCCTTGCCGAGATCTGTGCGGCGACGGCCAGGACGAAAATCGCGAAGAATATGCCCGTGGCCACGAGGTAGCCGAGGTTCATCGACATCGACAGCGCGTCGCCGCCCGTCTCGCCGAGGGTCGTCGCGAAGATCTTGATGATCCAGAACAGCAAGGTGACTTCGGGCACCTTGCTCAGGCTCCGCTCAGTCGTCGTGGTCATGTCATTGCCGGAGAAATGATGCAAGAAGCGTCGGGCCATCCGGCGTCAGGATGCTCTCCGGGTGGAACTGTACGCCCTCGATCGCGATGCTCTTGTGGCGTACGCCCATGACCTCTCCTTCCGCGGTCCACGCCGAGACATCGAATTCTTCCGGTATCCGGCCGTGCTCCGCGATCAGGGAGTGGTAGCGGCCCGCGTTGAAGGGACTGGGCAAGCCCGCGAAGATTCCGCGGCCGTCGTGCAGCACCGGCGATGTCTTGCCGTGCATGAGCCGTTCGGCACGCACGATGGAGCCGCCATACACCTCGATGAGCGCCTGGTGGCCGAGGCAGACGCCGAGCACGGGAATCTTGCCCGCGAAGGCTCGGATCATGTCCTCTGAAATGCCTGCGTCCCCGGGAATCCCGGGCCCGGGTGAGATGCACAGGTGGGTCGGCTCGAGTTCGCGCGCTTCGTCCACCGTGATCTGGTCGTTGCGGTGCACGCGCACATCCGCGCCGATCACAAGAAACGCCTGCACCAGGTTGTATGTGAAGGAGTCGTAGTTGTCGATCAGGAGGAGCCGCGGCGACGCGCGCCCCGCCTGCGCGCTCATGAGTCCGGGCCTTTGAGCGGCAACTTCAGGTAACTGCGGCCATTTGCTTCCGCGGGCGGCGGCCGGCCGCCGCGGATGTTGAATTGTACCGCGGGATAAAGCAGCGCCGGCATGTCGAGCGTCGCGTCGCGCTTCCTGCGCATCGCGGCGAAGTCCTCCTCGCTCGTGCCGTCCTTCAGGTGGATGTTGGCCTCGCGCTGGGCCGCGATCGTCGTCTCGCAGCGGGCCTCCCGACCTCCGGGCTTGTAGTCGTGGCAGACGAACACACGCGTCTCTCCCGGCAGCTCGTATAGTCGCCGGATCGAGGCATAGAGCCGGTTCGCGTCCCCGCCCGGGAAATCGCAGCGCGCCGTGCCACTGTCCGGCATGAAGATGGAGTCGCCGACGAAGACGGCATCCCCGATCAGGTAGCTCAGGCTGTCGCCGGTGTGCCCGGGCGTTGCGATCACGCGGGCGTGCAGCGACCCGATCGCGAATTCCTCGCCGTCGGCCAGCAGCCGGTTGAACTGCCGACCGTCGGTCGGAAATCCCGGTTCGAGGTTCAAGAGGTCGCGAAAGGCGCGCTGCACCTCGCGGATGCCCTGGCCGATCGCGATCCTGCCGCCGACGGCGGCCTGCAGCCAGGGCGCTGCACTCAGGTGGTCCGCGTGCGCATGCGTCTCGAGGATCCACTCGTTCGTGAGCGACTCCGCGCGCACGAAGTCCGAGATCACCGCCGCGCTCGTCACCGCGCTCTGGCCGGATTTCACGTCGAAATCGAGCACCGGGTCCACGATCGCGGACTTGCACGTGGCGGGGTCCACGACCACGTAGCTCCAGGTCCCGGTCGATTCGTGGCGGAAGGGTTTGACGTCCGGACGCATGGGGACGGCCAAAGTAGCACGGTTCCCCCGCGCGTATAATCGCGCCGTGGCCGACTTCGAAAAACTGGGCGCGTTCTACCTGGGCCGCGGCTACGACGCCGCCAAGGACCAGCTCGCCGCCGAGCCGCTGATGTACGACTCGCGCGACCTGACGACGCACGCAGTCTGCGTCGGCATGACCGGCAGCGGAAAAACCGGCCTCTGCATCTCGCTCCTCGAGGAAGCAGCGCTCGACGGCATTCCCGCGCTCGTCATCGACCCGAAAGGCGACATTGCGAACCTGATGCTGACTTTTCCCGGCCTGTCGGCCGCGGAGTTCCAGCCGTGGATCGACCCGGCGGAAGCTGCGCGCAAAGGGGTGACGGCCGAGCAGCTCGCCGCGAAGACGGCCGAGACCTGGAAGAACGGCCTCGCCGAATGGGGCGAGGACGGCGACCGGATCCGCCGCTTCCGCGAATCGGTGGACATCTCGATCTACACGCCCGGAAGCACGGCCGGACTTCCACTCTCGATCCTGCGTTCTTTTGCCCCGCCGCCGGCGGGCGGCGACGCCGGCGCGACACGCGACCGGATCTCCGCAGCCGTTTCGGGCCTGCTCGGCCTGGTCGGCATTGCCGCGGATCCGTTGAAGAGCCGCGAGCACATCCTGTTGTCCGCCATCCTCGATGCCGCCTGGGCCCGCGGCAATGCGCTCGACCTCGCGGGGCTCATCGGCGCGATCCAGAAACCGCCCTTCGACAAGGTCGGCGTGTTCGACGTCGAGACCTTCTATCCGTCGAAAGACCGGCTAGAGCTCGCGATGGCGGTCAACAACCTGCTCGCTTCGCCCGGCTTCGGCGTTTGGCTCGAAGGCGAGGCGCTCGACGTGCAGCGGCTCCTGTTCACGGCCGAAGGCAAGCCGCGCATCTCCGTCATCTCGGTCGCGCACCTCAACGATGCCGAGCGCATGTTCGTCGTGACGCTGGTCGCGAACGAGCTCGTCGCCTGGATGCGCCGGCAGTCCGGCACGGCGGCCCTGCGCGCGCTCTTCTACATGGACGAGATCTTCGGCTACTTCCCGCCGACGGCGATGCCGCCGTCGAAGCTGCCGATGTTGACGCTCATGAAGCAGGCGCGGGCCTTCGGCCTCGGCGTGGTGTTCGCGACGCAGAATCCCGTGGATCTCGACTACAAGGGACTCTCGAACGCCGGCACCTGGTTCATCGGCCGGCTGCAGACCGAACGCGACCGGGACCGCGTCATCGACGGGCTCCTCTCGGCACAGGCCGGAGCGGCATTCGATCGCGGCGATCTTGCCAGGCTGATGGCGGGCATCGCGCCGCGCGTGTTCCTGATGCGGAACGTCAACGACGACGCACCGACGCTTTTCCGCACGCGCTGGGCGCTCTCCTGGCTGCGCGGCCCGCTGACGCTGCCCGAGATCACGCGGCTCATGTCCGGCCGCAAGCCTGCGGAATCGTCGAAGCCTGCCGTGTCGGCCGAGTCGGACGAGTCGCGCACGAAATCCACTGCACGACCCGCGTTACCCTCCGGCGTCGAGGAAGTCTTCCTCGCGGCGAAGCCCGGGACGGGTGATCTGGTTTACCGCCCCCGCATCGTTGCGACCGCGGAGCTGCACTACGCGGACAAGCCCGCGGGGATCGATACCTGGACGCGCGGCGCCTGGCTTGCGCCGCTCGCCGACGGCAACGGCGCGCCCGACTGGGACGAGGCGGCCACCGTCCCGAATCTCGACGCCGTGACGGCCCAATCTCCGCTGGACGGTGCGGCATTCGCCGAACTGCCCGCGGCAGCGCTCGCGGCCAAGAACTACGGCGAGTGGAGCAAGGCGCTCGCCGCCTCGCTATACCAGAACGGCGCCGTGGAACTGCTTTCGGCGAAGTCGCTGAAGCTGACTTCGAATCCAGGCGAAAGCGAGGGCGACTTCCGCACCCGCCTGGCCCAGGGCCTGCGCGAGCTGCGCGACCGCGAAGTGGCGAAGCTGCGCGAAAAACACGCGGCGAAGCTCAAGTCCCTCGAGGACCGCCTGCAGCGCGCGGCGGACCGCGTCGAGCGCGAAAAGGCGCAGTACACGCAGCGCAAGCTCGACACCGCGATCTCGATCGGCACCTCCGTGCTTGGCGCGATCTTTGGCGGGCGCAGCGTCGCGACGACGCGCGCGGGCTCGGCGGCGCGCTCCGCCGGGCGCGCCTTCGGCGAGCGCGGTGACGTCGAGCGCGCGGGCGAGAGCCTCGAGTCCTTGACCGCCGAGCGCGACGAACTGCTGAAGGGCATCGAGCAGGAAGCGGATGCGCTCACGACCAGCCTCGATCCCGCGAGCATCGCTCTCGACAGGCTTCGCATCGCGCCGCGCAAGTCCGATATCGCGATCGGGCGCGTCGCCATTGCGTGGGAACCCTGGCGCGCCGGCCCGGACGGCTTTCCACGCCCGGCTTCGACCTTATGAAGCTGGCCCCGGCGCTCGCGCTTCTCGCCCTTTTCGGCGCCCTCCTCTCCTGCAGCCCGGCGGACGGGCCGCCGCTCGGCCTCTTTCGCGCCGTCGTCTCCGTGGAGGGCGGCGACCTGCCGTTCGGGCTCGAGCTCGCGAGCGAAGACAGCGGTGTCGTCGCTTACCTCATCAACGGGCCCGAACGCGTGCGCGCGACGAACGTGACGCTCGAGGGCAATCGCCTCGCCATCCAGATGCCGGGCTACCAGAACCGCATCGAGGCGACCTACCAGGACGGCCGGTTCGAGGGGACGCTCTACATCCTGCGGCCGCGCGGGATCGTCCGGGAACTGCGCCTCGTCGCGATG
>DATBSX010000080.1:0-1785 GCA_036559565.1 Steroidobacteraceae bacterium
GAAGGACAAAGGCGTGCTCGATCTGGTCGATGCTTTTTCCAGGATCGGCAATCCCGCGGCTCGACTGGTGCTCGTCGGTCCGGACGAGGAGCGGCTGGCGCGTCCCATGGAGCGCGTCACCTGGGTCGGCGGCACCGACCGCGTCGAGGACTACATGGCCGCGGCCGACGTCTTCTGCCTGCCGAGCTATCGCGAAGGGTTCGGCCAGGTGGCGATCGAAGCATCGGCGAGCGGGCTGCCGGTGATCGCGTCGCGCATCTACGGCCTGACCGACGCGGTCACCGACGGCGAGACCGGACTGCTGCACGCGCCGGGCGACGTCGCCGCTCTCGCGCGACACATGGCGACGTTGCTCGCGCAGCCCGAGCTGCGGCGTCGCCTGGGCGCTGCCGGTCGCGATCGCGCGCTGCGCGATTTCTCCGCCGAGCGGGTCTCGCAGGCGCTGCTCGATTTCTATCGAGGCATCGCGGATGGGCAATAATTCCGGGCATGAAGCGCTGCTTCGACTTCTTCGCCGCCGCTTTCGGGCTCGTGCTGCTCGCGCCGGTGATCGTCGTCGTGGCGCTGCTCGTCTACGCCGCAATGGGCAGGCCGATCCTCTTCCGGCAGTCCCGTCCCGGCAAGGCGGGCCGGCCGTTCACGCTGAACAAGTTCCGCACCATGCTTCCGGAGGATGGTCGTGTGGACGCCGAGCGCCTCACGCCGCTCGGCCGCACGCTGCGCCGCTACAGCCTCGACGAGCTGCCGCAGCTCTGGAACGTGCTGCGCGGCGACATGAGCTTCGTCGGCCCGCGGCCGCTCCTTCCGGAATACCTGCCGCTCTACTCGCCCGAGCAGGCGCGCCGCCACGAAGTGCGGCCCGGCATCACCGGCTGGGCGCAGGTGAACGGGCGCAATGCGCAGTCCTGGGAAGAGCGGCTGCGCCTGGACGTGTGGTACGTCGATCACCGCTCCTTCGGGCTCGATCTGCGCATCCTCTGGCTCACCGTGCGCAAGGTGATCTCGGCGGAAGGCCTGTCGCAGCCCGGGCACGCGACCATGCCGCGCTTCACCGGCAGCAGACGCGATGAGTGAATCGCTCGTCCTGATCGGCGCCAGCGGCCACGCCAAGGTCGTGATCGACATCGTCGAGAAGGAAGGGCGCTTCAAGATCGCGCACCTGCTCGACGACAACCCGGCGCTCCACGGCAAGGACTTCTTCGGCTATCGGGTCGCCGGCGCTACCGACACCATCCTCGCCCGCGCCCAACTGGTGCTGGTCTCGATCGGCGACAACGCCGTTCGTGCGCGCATCGCCAATCGGCTGCGCGACGGCGGTCTTGCGTTCGCGCAGGCGATCCATCCGTCCGCGCAGATCGGGCGCGGGGCGACCATCGGCGCGGGAACGGTCGTCATGGCGGGCGCGGTCGTGAACGCCGACGCGAAGATCGGCGAGAATGTGATCATCAACACCGGAGCAAGCGTGGATCACGACTGTATTGTGGAAAGCGGCGCGCACATCGCGCCCGGGGCGCGGCTGTGCGGGGGCGTGCGCATCGGTGCCGGAACCCTGGTCGGTGCGGGCGCGGTGCTCATCCCTGGGGTTCAAGTCGGCGCTAATACCGTCGTGCCGGCGGGAACAACCGTCCGTCAATGAACGCTCGTCACCTGCCGGTCGCCCCCTGGCCGGTCTTCGCCGCGGACGAAATCGAGGCGGTCTCGCGCGTGCTCGCTTCCGGCAAGGTGAACTACTGGACCGGCGAGGAGACGAAAGCGTTCGAGCGGGAGTACGCCCAGTCCATCGGC
>DATBSX010000081.1:0-2627 GCA_036559565.1 Steroidobacteraceae bacterium
CCAGTCCGTCTGCGGAACGCGCGCGGCAATCGCGCGGTCGGCGACGATCTCGACGACACGATCGGCCATCAGCACATAGATCAGCACGCCGTTGTTGCCGGCCGTGTCCCAGACGCCGAGTTGGCCGAACACGAGCACCGCGCGCTGGTGCGGCGTGATCCCGTACCAGAGCTCCGGCAGGTCGAAGGCCGTCTCGACCGCGAAGCGGATTTCGCCCGCATGCGTGCTCTCGAGCCGGGCGATGTCCTCCTCAATCCGCGCGAGCACCGCGGGCGTGAAGTGCCGGCGCGTGCCCCAGCGCGTCGCGAAAAGATGCTTGAAGAGTCGTGTGATCTGAATCATCTACCAGCGCCCCGACGCGCCACCGCCACCGAAGCTGCCGCCACCGCCGCCGAAGCCGCCTCCGCCGCGGCTCGAGCCGAATCCGCCGCCGCCCCAGCCACCCGTTCTCCAGCCGCCGCTCCCCGGCCGGCTCGACCAGCGGCCGCCGTTGCCGAAGCCCATCAGCAGCGACACCAGGAGTGCGATGACGCCGGCGCCGAGCGACGCGCCGAGCAGCTGCGTGAAGATCCAGGCGATGCCGCCGGTCACGCCGCCCGTCGCGACCGAGCCGAGCGCGCGGCCGAAAATGCCGCGCAGGATTCCGGACACGAAGATGATGACGAAGAAGAGCAGCGGGAACAGCTGGCCAATGTTCTTCGACTCCCCGCTCCAGTGCTCGTCCGGCGGCGGCAGCGCCTCACCGTCCACCACGCCGATCATGCGATCGACGCCGGCCGAAATCCCGCCCGCGAAATCGCCTTCGCGAAAACGCGGCGTGATCGTCTCGTCGATGATGCGGTTGCTGACGAGGTCGGTCAGCGCGCCCTCGAGGCCACGGCCAACCTCGATGCGAAGCGTGTGATCCTCGATCGCGACGAGGAGCAACGCGCCGTCGTCCGGCTTCTCGCGCCCGAGCTTCCAGGCGTCGACGACGCGGATCGAGTACTGCTCGATTTCCTCCGGCTTCGTCGTCGGCACGATGAGGACCGCGATCTGCGCGCCCTTCCTCGCCTCGAAGGCGGCGAGCTTCGCCTCGAGCGCATCGCGCTCGGCCGTCGTGAGCGTGCCGGTGACGTCGGTGACGCGCGCATTGAGCGGCGGGATCGGCTGCAGCGCCTCGGCGGATGCGGCGGGCGGCAGCGCGAAAAGGAGCGCCGCCGCCAGCGCGGCGAGGCGCAGCCGGAAATCCCGCGTCATCGATGGGCCTGCGCGGTCAGGTCCCCGGCGCGGGCGCGGGCTCTGCAGGCTTGGTGTTGAAGTCGACCGTCGGCGGCTTCGCGATCTCCGCCTCGTTCTCGACGGTGAAGTTCGGCTTCACGTGGTAGCCGAACATCATCGCGGTGAGGTTCACCGGGAACCGCCGGATCGTGCCGTTGTAGGTCTGCACGGTCTCGATGTAGCGGTTGCGCGCGACGGCGATGCGGTTCTCCGTGCCCTCAAGCTGGGCCTGCAGGTCGCGGAAATTCTGGTCCGACTTGAGGTCCGGGTACCGCTCGCTGACGGCAATCAGGCTCTTCAGGGCATTCGTGAGCTCGCCCTGCGCGGCCTGGAATTTCTTGAGTGCCTCGGGGTCGTTCAGCGTCTCCGGCGTCACCTGGATCGAGGTCGCGCGGGAGCGCGCCTCGGCCACGCCGATGAACACGGCCTGTTCCTGCGCCGCGTAGCCCTTGACCGTGTTCACGAGGTTCGGGATCAGGTCCGCACGGCGCTGGTACTGGTTGACGACCTCGGACCAGGCGGCCTTGATGGCCTCATCCTGCGTCTGGATCGTGTTGTAGCCGCAGCCCGAAAGTCCCAGGCACAGCGTGGCGATGAGGCCGGTCATCAGGTAGCGCATCGGACGTCTCCAGTGGCGGATTCCTTATGTTACTTCGCCATACAGAGCATTGGCGCCGCAGTTCCTGTATAGTCCGCGCGCCTCCCCCTCCCCGGAACCCAAAAAACATCATGAATTTCAATGAACTCGGGCTCGAGCCCGAGCTGCTGTCGGCGATTGCTGCCCACGGCTACTCGACTCCCACGCCGATCCAGGTCGCTGCCATACCGCCCGTTCTGAGCGGGCGCGACCTGCTGGCCGGCGCGCAGACAGGCACCGGCAAGACCGCGGCCTTCGTGCTGCCCCTCCTGCAGCTGCTCAAGACGACCGCGGGTCGCGGACCGCGCGCGCTCGTGCTCGCGCCGACGCGCGAACTCGCGGCCCAGATCCTGGAGAGCATCCGCGTCTACGGAGCGAACAAGAAGCTGCGCTCGCGCGTGATCTTCGGCGGCGTCGGCGAACGGCCGCAGATTGACGGCCTTCGGATCGGCTGCGACATCCTGGTCGCAACGCCCGGGCGGCTGCTCGACCTTGCGAACCGTGGCCTGGCCAATCTCTCCGAGGTCCAGCATCTCGTGCTCGACGAAGCCGACCGCATGCTCGACATGGGCTTTATCCACGACATCCGCCGCATCATCAAGCTCCTGCCGGCCAAGCGTCAGAACCTGATGTTCTCCGCGACCTACACGCCGGACATCCGCACGCTCGCCTCGCGCATCCTCGTGAATCCGGTGCAGGTCGAAGTGACGCCGCCGAACAGCACGGTCGA
>DATBSX010000082.1:0-9374 GCA_036559565.1 Steroidobacteraceae bacterium
CTGGCCGGCCTGTTCCTGTTCCTGATCCCGAATCGCACGGCGGAGGGCGGGGCCCTGCTGAAAGGCGCGGACCTGCGGCGCGTGCCCTGGGACGTGCTCCTGCTGTTCGGCGGTGGGCTTGCGCTCGCGGAAGCGATCCAGGGAAGCGGACTATCGGCAGTCCTCGGCAGTGCGCTCGCCGGCATCGGCGCCTGGCCGCTCGTTGCGCTGCTCGCGACGATGGTCGCCCTGCTCGTGATGTGGACGGAGTTCAATTCGAACGTCGCGACCGCGGCGACCTTCATGCCGATCCTCGCCGCGATCGCGACGGTCTCGGACTACCCCGTGCTGCAGCTGGTGGCGCCGGCGGCGCTCGCTGCGTCCTGCGGATTCATGTTCCCGGTGGGCACGCCGCCGAATGCGATCGTCTTCGGCACAGGCCGGCTCTCGATGCAGGACATGATCCGCGCCGGCTGGCGCGTGAACCTCGCCGCGATCGTGATCGTGACCGCGGTCTCGATGCTCGTGATCCCGCTGATCGCCTGAGCGGTTACTTCAGGCTGGTTTTCTTCAGGATGCGTCCGTTCGAGAGATCGAGGTCGCAGCGGAACGCCGAGAAGGAGAGGGCGACCAGCGGCTCGCGGCTCTCGATCCGGTAATAGTGGTCGTCCGCCTCCGGCTGCTCGGCCTGCCAGAGCATCTCGCCCGACGGGGAATAGGCACGTAGGTTCTTGAGCGGGTCGCGAGGCGCCTTGCGCGCGCCGCCGGGCTCGTCGAGGAAGGTGTCGGGGTCGAGCAGCACGACCGCACAGCTACCGGCCCAGAAGGCGTCGCGCACCATGTGGTTCATGCGCAGCGGCTTGCCGTCGATCTTGACGATGTCGCCGTCGTGGGAGACGGCGCGCTCCTTGTCAGATGGCATAGCTGACGATTATCTCACTCGCGGGGTCCTTGGGGTCGAAATCCGACGTGACGCGTCCCCAGGCATATTCATACGGCGGCGCACCGAGCGCGGTCCGAAGCCAGGCGTCGTGCCTTGTTTTCCGTTCGCGCTCAATTCCGATCGTCCATGGACCCGTGTCGTCCGAAGTAGTCCGGAGGGCCACGAATACCTGGTGAAGTTTTTCCCCCTGGAATATCAGCGTCGCCGCGACGCCGGGTTCGGGATCGATCGCAACGTGCCGCCAGTCTTCGGGCTCATTCGCGATCTGTTCCCGGGCGGCGTTGCCGAACGCGGAGCGCAGGAACTCGCTCCGCTGCGTCAAGCCGCTGATTTTTCCGCCCGCGAACACGATCGAGCCGTCGGACACGTCGATTTTCATCTCACGGCCCCAGCGGGAAGTCGCCCACGTAGCGCAGGCTGGTCTCATACGAAGGTACTACGATCTGCGGAAGCCAACCAGTTCCGTGCCGCGCATTCTCGAGCGCAAGGCCAAATGCGGCGGGCGTGTCCTCGAGCACTTCATAGGCGGCGTATCGCATCCGAATCGGCCGGATCCGGTGCGGTGCAATCTGAAGTCCGCGGTTGAGCGCGCCGGCGCTGTCGCCGGCGCGCCGGATGGCGCTGGCCGTCGTATAGAAACTGCCCTGGCCTGGAAAGCCGGCGTAGATGAGCTTGCCTTTCTTCAGGACGATGTCCTTGAAGCGGTCGATGCCCGGGTAGTCGCCCTTGCCCTGCAATGTGCGGGCGAACCGGCTTGGCGAGGCCAGCGCTTCGGCGCCTGCCCTGCGAAGTGCGCCGCCGAATCCCCCGATGAAATAGCCAGCAGTCCCGGCGCTCGCGCCCATGCGGCCCGCATCGCTGTCCGGCTCGCGGAAGTACTGGAAGTCGGGGTCTGCGCCGAAGAGCATCGCGATCGGCGACGAGCTGATCGCGATGTTCGCCATGCGTGACGCGAACCCCTGCACGCCGTCCAGCCGCCCTCCGGTTGAGAGCGTAGGGTCCGCATGCGTGCCGACGGTCAGGACGATGCTGGACGGAGAGATGAGCGTGCTGCCCTGCATCGCGCAGGCGAGCCCGCTGCCGAACTGCCCGCAAGGATCGCGCTCCATCGCACTCGCGGTGGCGGCCGCGTGGGCGCCGCCGGACCAGCGCATGTACTCGATCCACGACGTGGCAATCACCGTGATCTGCACGCAGTTCCCGTCCGGTGTGGCGAGGCATGGGATCGGGTCGAAGCCGCCCGGGTCCGTGAACGCGAGCGGGTTGTTCAAGGCGTAGGCGTAGCGATTGAGGCCCTGGCCGTCGTACGGACGCGTGGCATACGGGTCGGCGCTGATGAAGCGACCGAGCTGCGGGTCGTAGACCCGCCCGTTCATGTGGATCAATCCGAGATTGTCGAGATGCTCGTGGCCCGTGTATCCGTCGCGGGTCGCGGCTGCGATCTTCGCAAGGTCGGCAGCTGTCGGAACGCCGGCCCAGTGCGGCTTGCGGCGATCGCCGAACGGGCCAAAGCTCTCTGCAGCGAGCACATTGCCCGAGGCGTCCACGATCTTGTCCGTGCTGCCGAGGTGATCCGTCGTCAGGTAGCGCATCGCCGGGGGCGAGCCGTCGCTGCTTCTCAGCTGCACCGCGACGCCGCCCGGCGTCAGCACGTAATGGCGCCAGGTTGTGACACCGCCGCGCATCGTCTTCTCGAAAAGACCGCTCGCGTAGAGCGTCGTTTCGGTCGTGCCTCCGCTCCTTGCAACCTGTTTCCAGCGATTGCCTTCCGGCCCGTACGAGAACGCGCTGGAGTTTCCATTTGCCTGCGCAATCGAAATCGGGCGGTTGTCGCTGCTCCAGGCAATGGCCGCGCCGCCGCGGCTCGTCATGTTCCCGTTGGCGTCGTACTCGTAGGACTGCGCGCCGTTCGAGATGACCGCATGCTTGCGTGTCGCGTGATAGGCGAAGCACGGGGCCGTGCCGCCGCAGACATCCGACCGCCGCCGGATGTTTCCGATCGCGTCGTAGTCGAGCGCAAGGTTGACCGTTCCATTCCTGCGCGACTCCGTGAGCCGGCCCAGCGTGTCGTAGCGGAACTCCTCGAGCAGGCCCTGGGTCAAGTCGCGCCGCGATGCCAGATTCCCGGCGCCATCCCAGGCATAGGCGAGGTCCTGGAGCGCAGCGCCATTGCCGGCGGCAGACTGGCGATACTCGAGCCCGCCTTCGACCGGCGCGTAGCCGCTGACGACGCGCACCGATGCGCCGAGCGTTTCGTCGAGCGTATGGCCGGCGGCATCCTGCGCGTACTGCCTCCAGAAGTACTCGCCCGGCACGTCGGCATTTCCGATGCGCGAGACGCGCCCGTCGTCGTAGTCGTGACGGATCCGGAACGGGGTTCCGGGACCCGCCGCCGGGTAAGTGATCGTGTCCAGAAGCCCGAGCGCGTTATAGGTGTAGTCGAAGCGGTAGCTGCCATCGGAGACGATCGTCTGGGACGCCGGCCGACCGATGCTGTCGTAGGTAAAGGCCTCGGAGTAGCCTGGGCCGGAGACGCTTGCAAGCCGGCCGATGTTCTTTTTCGATGCCGTCGAGCCCCAGACCCAGTTCGAAGTGCCATCCGGGGCCGTGCGCTTCGTGACACGTCCGAGTGCGTCGTAGTCGAACTCGATGACCTGGCCCTTCGCATCGCGCAGCGCCGTGGTTTCGCCAAGCGGGTTGCGCGTCCACGCCCAGCCGCCGAGGTCGGCGTCGGTGACGGCGACCTTCATTCCGAGCGGGCTGTACGCGATGCTCGCGACGGTGTTGTTTGCCGCATCCCGCACGCGCGTCAACGCACCGAACGCGTCGTATTCGTAGCGGGCGCGCCCGCCCGCTGCATCCACGACCTCGTTCGGTCCGCCCCACGCACTGCGCGTGGCTGTCGTCGAACGCCCGAGGCCGTCCGTCTCGGTCACCGCAAGCCCGTCATACCGCAGGGCGGTTTCCCGCCGTACCGTGCCGTCGGCCGCGACCAGTTGTTCGCCCGTCTGCCGCCCGAGGCCGTCGTACGTGAAGGCTTCGTGGCCCGGCGGAATGTCGCCGTCCCAACGGGGCAGGTCGCGGCGAATCACCTCGCCGCGACTGCCTGAATGGATCATGGCGACGGAGCGGCCACCGCCGGGTTCCTGGGTCTCGAGCCGGAACCCGCGCTCATGCTGGTCCACCTCGAGCCAGGCCGTGAGCTGCGCGATGCCCGCGACATTGAGGTCGTCCTGTCGCAACCGGTATTTCCCGCGCGGGTCGCAGGACTTGCAGGATTCGCGGGTCCATCGCGTGCCGGTGCCGTCCGGCTGGGTTTCGCGGATCATGCGGCCGAGAGCGTCGTACTCCCAGCGCATCACCGTGCCGTTCGGATCCGTGAAGCTGAGCGGCAACCCGCGGCTCTCGTCCCATTCGTAGCGCGAGACCTGCAATAGCGGGTCCGTGATCCGCACCGGCAGCTGCCCGCGCGGGCCCCAGTTCGTGGCGACCGCGCGCGCCGTCATCCCGGCGCCGGTCACCTTTTCGTTCGCGATGTTTCCGAATGCGTCATACGAGAGGTTGTAGGTCACCCGCCAGTTTCCGTCGCCCGGCATCAGGCGCACGCGCGTCGGCCGGCACTTGAGAGCGTCCCAGTCCTGGTCCGCCTCGCGCGTGATCGCCGCGCCGCCAGGCAACGCGTGGCTTGCCGTCACCTCGATCGCTTGCGTGCGTCCGAGGCACCAGTTCACGGTGTCGTTGAGAATGCTCGATAGGAGCTTGCGCAGGCTGGATGACGATCCGGCATTTGCGCCGCCTGCGATCTCGGTTGTCAACGTCGTCTCGTCGGTGATCTGGCCCGAAGTCGCGTCGATCGCGGCGACGCTTCGCACGGTGCGGACGATCTCGCTGCCGTCGAATGCGCCACCCACCTCGAAGCGGCGCTCCGTCGTGCTCGCGGGATAGGGGAAGCGCCGCAGGCTCATGGCGCCGCCGAGATCGAGCTTCGACCAGCGGTACTCGGTCGAGGACACGGTATTGCCAGATGCCTGTCGCACGACCTGTGAGTCCGGCAGGCCCGTGAATGGAAAGTCCTGGCGTCGCGTCAACTCCGTCGTAAACGGGGCATCGGCCGTCAAGTCGGTGCGCGTGAATTTCCGGAACCCGAGCGAGCCGCGACCCTGCATGTTGTGGCGCAGGCCTTCGTAGCTGAATCCCGTCGATTCCAGTCGTCCTTCGCCGCTGCCATCAGTCACCGTCAGCGTCGATACGACGGAATCGTCCGTCTGCACGTCGGGGTCGGGCCATGCAGCGAGACTTCCCGGGATGTGCACGGAGGCGTCGGTCAACGGCCGGTAGGAGAACTGCGCGATGACGCCGAAGCCGTCTCTTGCGGCAATCAGCAGATCGGGTGCCGGACCGTTGCGGTAGCGGACGCGCACCTGATTCGCCGTGCGCACGGCAATGTCATCCAGGCCGTCGCCATCGAGGTCGCGGCCTGTGATTGCTGCGGCGTTCTCGTGCGGAATCCCCGTGTCGACCAGCGGCGCGACGGAATCGGCGAGTGAAATGCCGACGAGCCAGTTCGTGGGGCCGCGGACCAGGATGTCGTCGCGCCCGTCGCCATTCCAGTCGAGCGCGGTGAGCTCCGCCACGCCGGTCCACGCGGGACCCTCGATTTCATTGAAGGAGCCCTGGATCGTGCAGAAGCCGGGACGCACGCGCAGGTAGCCGCTCGTATGCTTGTATGCGAAATCGGTGCAACCGTCGTCGTTGAAGTCGAGCGGCACCGCGCTCGAGAGGCGGATGTCGAGCCCGTCGGTTCCGTACTCCGCGTCCGAGATCCGCGCGATCGAGTAATTCTCGTTCATGAGGAGTTCTTCCGCGCCGTCCCCGTCCAGGTCGACGCGCGCACCGGGCCGACCGATGAAGTCGCCGCCCTCGGAGTTCGAATACGCTTTTGCAATCCACTGGTCGTACAAGGTCACTGCAGCGCCGAATCCGCCGCCAGCCCTGGCAAAGCGGGCACGCACCCTGAGGTTGCTGACCATCGGGTCGGCGACTTCCGACCAGGCGATATCGCCAAGCCCGTCGCCATTCAGGTCGGCACCGCGAAAATCGCGCATGCCGACCGGCAGCGGTATCCCCGTGTCGACGGGTGCGGCGAGACCCGACGGCCCGCCCGAGGCGATTGCCCAGGTCGCACCCGGCGAGGACATGAGGAGGTCAGCGCGACCGTCGCCATTCGCGTCGAATGGCGAGCCGATGCCGTATCGGCAGGGAATTCCCGTGCTGACCGCGGGCCCGAACGCGCGATCCGCGACGCTCAGCCGATAACGGATCGTGAGCGACGCCGCATCTGAACCGGCTGCCCACACGATGTCGTTGCGGCCATCGCCATTGATGTCGGCGAGATTCCAGGCTTGTTCATGCGGGATAGGGACCTGCACCGGAACCTGCGCTGAGAATGCGCTGACGGCCGAAGCGCCTGCGATGCCGTCCTGCCATTCGAATGTCGTTGGCGCCAGGCAATCCGTGCCGCTGACACCGCATTCCTTGACGGACGCGAGGCGGCTGCGTCCGCCTGACGAGAGTGCCGGTTCGTAAGCCAGGTCATAGCGTCGCAGCACCGTGCCGTTGTGGAGCACGTCGATGCGATCGAGGCGCATGATCTCGAGCACCGGCATGCCGGCGACGTAGCCCGAGTCGATTTCCTGGCTGGGCCGCTGCTCGTAGGTGAACGCCACCTGGTGCGAGGCCGCAACGCCGTTCCCGGGATTCGAGTTGTACTGGATTGTCGCAATGCGAAACGCGGTGCTGCCCGATTCCTCCGTGTAACGGTAATCGATGACGTTGCCGGCGCGATCGCGGATCCGGTTGAGCGCCCAGCTGCGCGCCCCGTTCGTCGACGGTCCCGTCGTGCCGTCGATGCGCGAGTCGTTGGTGGCGCCATACTCGTAGATGCGGCCGTCGGCCGCTTCGACGGTGAAGTAGGCCGGCCCGTTGGTGGAGGCGCCGGCGATCGCACGGATGCGCGAAAAGGATTCGATCTCCGTGCGGTACTCGGCATTCGGCGCCTCGTAGACGGCGCTATTCACGATCACGAGTCGCTGGCCGTCGAGGCAGAACCTGTCCGCGATGTTGCGAAGCGGCGCCGCCGCGACTCCATCCTGCGCGACGGTGCGCGCGCAGCGCGTGATCTCGGACAAGCCGCCGATCGACCAGCCGACGCCCAGCAGCCCGCCGCGCGTTCGATGTCCATAGTCGATGGAGAGCGTCGGCGTCAGCCCGTTCGTTCCCGGCGGCAGCGCGATCGGGATCGAGTAGTGCGCCTGCCCGTCCTCGGAAACGGAGGGGACGCCCGGTGTCCGGCCGACGGCAGCTTCGGCCTGCGTGGCAACCAGAAGGACAAGCGTTCCGAGGACGGCGCCGAGCTGGCGCGGGCTCGCAGGCAGTTCCATTGCCGTGTCTCCGAGATGACCGGCAACCTGCCGGCTGTCGACACGCTAGCGAGGCGTCCGCCAGGCAACTCGCCCCTTAACGACGGCAAATACGTAGAATCTGGAACCGAACCCCACAACGACGGCCTGGCCCAGGAGCCCCGATGAAGCTCGTCACCGCCATCATCAAGCCCTTCAAACTCGACGACGTGCGAGCTGCGCTCTCGGACATCGGGATTTCCGGGATGACCGTGACCGAAGTGAAAGGCTTCGGCCGCCAGCGCGGCCACACGGAGCTCTACCGCGGCGCGGAATACGTCGTCGACTTCGTGCCGAAGACGCGAATCGAGGTCGCCGTGCGCGATGATCTCGAGGAGCAGGTGACGGAGGCGATCGTGAGCGCCGCCAAGACCGGCAAGGTCGGCGACGGCAAGATCTTCGTCACGCGGATCGAGCGCGTGATCCGCATCCGCACCGGCGAGATGGACGAGGCGGCGATTTGACGACGACGGAAGAAAATCCGAAGACGCCGACGATCGAGTCCGCGGTCGCGAAGATCGCGCTCACGGGCGCGAAGCGCCACGTCTTCTTCTGCACGCACGGCGACTGCGCGCCGAAGGAGATCGGCGAGGCTTCGTGGAAGTACCTGAAGAAGCGCCTGCGCGAAGTCGGGCTCTCCGACGTCGAGGGCGGCGTGCTGCGCACGCGCGCCGACTGCCTTCGCATCTGCCGCGAGGGACCGATCATGCTGGTCTACCCGGAAGGCACCTGGTACCGGAACGCGACGCCCGAGAACATCGAGCGCATCATCCAGGAGCACCTGCTCGGCGGCCGGCCGGTCGCTGAGCTGTCATTCGCTACCAAAGTGCTCTGATCGTCGTTCACGCGCGCAACTCTTTGGTTTGTTGCGACTAGTCGCGCGCCCGCGCAGCAAGTCCTACATTCGTCGCGGTGCAAAAAGAATCCCGATTGGACTTAATGCCGTTGACTCAGGTTGTAAACGCAGGGTTTCTCTTGTAAACAGCATCGGGGGCTTCCGTCGCTTCAGCGCATGGAAGTATTCGCATACAGGGGAGTTACCAGACCATGCGTTCATTGCTCGTCGTCTTTGCCGCGATCGCGGCCACAGTCATCGCCGGCGGTCCGGCCGCAGCCGACACGTATCGCAAGGCGCCCGACGCGAATCGCGCATCGGCACTCCGCCTCGATGCCTCGCAGGCGAACACAGGCCGCGCCACCAAGGTGTACATCGTGCAGATGGCGGCAAAGCCCGCGGTCACCTACCAGGGCGGACTCGCCGGATACTCGAAGACCTCGCCCGCCAAGGGTGAGCGCTACAACTCGCGCTCCCCGGCCGTGCAGTCCTACTCGGCGCATCTCGTCGCGCAACACGACGCGCTGCTGCAGAAGATCGGCGCCAGCAACGGCAAGATCTACAGCTATACGCATGCGCTGAACGGCTTCGCCGCCAAGCTGACGCCTTCCCAGGCGGCGCGGCTGCGGAAAGACAAGACTGTGACGCGGGTCTGGGAGGATCGGGCCCAGAAGCTGGACACGAACAACTCGCCGAAATTCCTCGGCCTCCTGAGCGAGGTCGACGGCCTGCGCGGCCGGTATGGCCTGCGCGGCAAGGGCATCATCATCGGCATGATCGACTCCGGCGCCGTGCAGGAGCATCCGAGCTACGACGACACCGGCATGGATCCGCCGACTAACTGGGCCGGTGCCTGCCAGGCGGGCGAGGGCTGGGCCGTCACCGACTGCAGCAACAAGCTGATCGGCGCGCGCTGGTTCGCCGCAGGCTTCCAGGCCGGTGCGGTGATGGAGCCGAACGATTTCCTGTCGCCGCGCGACTCCGACGGCCACGGCACGCACACCTCGACGACGGCCGCCGGCCGCATCACCACGGCATCCCTGAATGGCAGGCCGCTCACGAAGGTCGGCGGCATGGCCCCGCTCGCCTATCTCTCGATCTACAAGGCCTGCTACCAGGAACAGGGCGGCGATCCGGGCGCGAGCTGCTTCTTCTCCGA
>DATBSX010000083.1:0-4252 GCA_036559565.1 Steroidobacteraceae bacterium
GCCGGTTGCGCGGGAGATCTTCGACCGCCTGATGCCGGGGCCGAACAACCTCGGGCGACTGCGCGAGGACGTGCACGTCAGCGGCGCCGATCTCCTGACGGTGCCCGACGGACGCGTCACGCGGACGGGCCTTCGCAGCAACATTGACGTCGGCATCCGCTACCTGGCGGCCTGGCTGGGCGGCAACGGCTGCGTCCCGATTCATCACCTGATGGAGGACGCCGCAACGGCCGAAATATCGAGGGCGCAGCTCTGGCAGTGGGTGCGGCACGCGACGCCGATCGAGGATGGGACCGCCGTCACGCTACAAATTATGCGCGACGAGGCAAAGTCCGTGCTGGCCGAACTCCGGCGTGAGACCGGCGCCGCCGTCTTTGACGCAGGGCACTATGGGCGTGCCGCCGAGCTGCTCGACCGGCTGACCGCAAGCCTGGAATTCGAGCCGTTCCTGACACATCTCGCTTACGAAGACATCGATTGAACCGGGAGCATTCATGAATTTGCAGACCGCCGCGCAGATCGAAAGCCATTGGAAGGAGAGCCCGCGCTGGAAGGGCGTTGCGCGCGGCTACACCGCTGCCGACGTCGTGCGCTTGCGCGGCACGGTGCACGTCGAACACTCCCTCGCGCGCCTCGGCGCCGAGAAACTGTGGCGCTACCTGCATGAACTCCCATTCGTGAACGCGCTCGGCGCGCTGACTGGCAACCAGGCCATGCAGCAGGTGCGGGCCGGGCTCAAGGCCATCTACCTCTCTGGCTGGCAGGTCGCGGGCGATGCCAACCTCGCGGGCGAGATGTATCCGGACCAGTCGCTGTACCCGGCGGATTCCGTTCCTGCCGTCGTGCGCCGGATCAACAACACGCTGCTGCGCGCGGACCAGATCTGCCACGCGGAAGGCAACGACAAGACCGACTGGCTGCAGCCGATCGTTGCCGACGCCGAGGCTGGATTCGGCGGCGTGCTGAACGCATTCGAACTCATGAAGGCGATGATCGACGCGGGCGCGGCCGGCGTGCATTTCGAGGACCAGCTCTCGAGCGCCAAGAAGTGCGGGCACATGGGCGGAAAAGTCCTGGTGCCGACGCAGGAGGCGATCAACAAGCTGGTTGCCGCGCGGCTTGCGGCCGACGTCTGCGGCGCACCGACCGTGCTCGTCGCACGCACGGACGCCGAGTCGGCGACGCTGCTGACGGCCGACGTGGACGAACGCGACCACGCCTTCATCGCCACGAAGGAGCGCACGAACGAAGGATTCTTCCCGGTCAAGGCCGGCATTCCGCAGGCGATCGCACGCGGCGTCGCCTACGCGCCCTATGCGGACCTCATCTGGTGCGAGACGGGCACGCCGGACCTGCACGAAGCCAAGGAATTCGCCGAGGGCATCCATCGCAAGTTCCCCGGCAAGCTCCTGGCCTACAACTGCTCGCCCTCCTTCAACTGGAGGAAGAAGCTCGACGACGCGACGATCGCGAAGTTCCAGCGCGAGCTCGGCGCCATGGGCTACAAGTTCCAGTTCATCACGCTCGCCGGCTTCCACGCGCTCAACTTCTCGATGTTCGAGCTCGCCCGCGGCTACAAGGAGTCGCAGATGAGCGCCTACGTCGCGCTGCAGCAGGCGGAGTTCGCGGCCGAGCCTGTCGGCTACACGGCGACCAAGCACCAGCGCGAAGTCGGCGCGGGTTATTTCGACGACGTGACGCAGACGGTGACCGGCGGCAACTCCTCGATCACGGCGATGCGCGGCTCGACGGAGGAAGCGCAGTTCAAGGCGCGGTGAAGCGGGGGAGGGCCCCGAAGGGCGCCGCGTTCGATCCGGACTGCCGGCGGTGCCCGCGCCTCGCTCGTTTCCTGGACGGCGTCGGTGCAGCGCATCCGGACTATCACTGCCGGCCGGTTGCGGCTTTCGGGCAGCCGCGGCACCGCCTCCTGATCGTCGGGCTCGCGCCAGGCCTGCATGGCGCAAACCGTACGGGGCGGCCGTTCACGGGCGATCATGCCGGCATCCTCCTGTATCGCACGCTCCATGCGCACGGCTTCGCCTCGCGCGCTGAGTCCGTCAGCGCCGGCGACGGGCTCAAGCTCGTCAACTGCCGCATCACGAACGCCGTGAAGTGCCTGCCGCCAGCCAACAAGCCGCTGCCGGCCGAAGTGCGGCAATGCAATCGCTATCTCGAGCGGGAACTGTCCACCTTGAAGGCGGGGAGCATCGTCGTCGCGCTGGGAGCGATCGCTCACGGCGCGGTCCTGCGCGCTTCTGGACTGCGACCGGCGGCAGGGTACTTCGCGCATGGTGCGGAGCACCGGCTGCCGGGCCCGCTCGTGCTCCTGGATTCCTTCCATTGCAGCCGGCTCAACACGAATACGGGCCGGCTGACGCCCGTCATGTTCAATCGCGTCTTCGCCCGCGCCCGCCACTTGATTGGAGCCTGACGCGGGCCACACCATGGCCGCGTGAAAGACTTCGACGCCAGGGCCTTCGTCAAGCGGCTCCCGGACCGCCCGGGCGTCTACCGCATGCTCGACGTGGACGGGAAGATCGTCTACGTCGGGAAGGCGAGAAGCCTCAAGTCGCGCGTCGGCAGCTATTTCCGCGCCGACAAGCTGGATCCGAAGGTGCAGGCGCTGGTGCGCGTCGTGGCGGGCATCGAAGTCACGGTCACGAACTCCGACACCGAGGCGCTCCTGCTCGAGCACAACCTCATCAAGAGCCACCGCCCGCGCTTCAACGTCATCCTGCGCGACGACAAGAGTTTTCCCTACCTGCACCTCTCGGCTCACGAATTCCCGCGGCTCTCCTTCTACCGCGGCTCACGCAAGCTTCCCGGGCGGCTGTTCGGCCCGTACCCGTCCGCGAGCGCGGTGCACGAGACGCTGAACCAGCTGCACAAGCTCTTTCGCCTGCGCAGTTGCAAGGACACTTTCTTCGCGAACCGCTCGCGTCCCTGCCTCGAGTACCAGATCGGCCGCTGCTCAGGGCCCTGCACGGGCCTCATCAGCGCGGCGGCCTACGCACGCGACGTCGAATCGGCCGCGATGGTCCTCGACGGTCGCGCCAAGGACGTGACCGTGCGCCTCGGGGCAGACATGGACCGGGCTGCGGAGCAGCTCGATTTCGAGCGCGCCGCGATGCTGCGCGACCAGCTCGCGGCACTGACCGACGTGCAGGCGCGCCAGGTCGTCACGCGGGCACGCGCGGGCGCCGATACCGACGTCATCGCAGTCGCCGAGGAGGGCGGCGACTTCTGCGTCGCCCTCATGTTCGTCCGGGGCGGGCAGGTGCTCGGCACCTCGACTTTCCACCCGCGGGCACCCATCAGCGACGCTCCCGAAGTCCTAGCGGCATTCGTCGGCCAGCACTACCTGGAGCGCGACCCGCCTCCCCGAATCTACCTGTCGCAGCCGATCGAAGACGCAGAAACGCTGGCGGCCTCGCTGTCGGAGCGTTCAGGCCGGAAGGTCGGGATCAGCGTCGGTCGTCGCAGCTATCCGCAGCGCTGGGTCGCGCTCGCCTTGCAAAACGCAGCGAACGCGCTGCGCATGCGCGAGGCGACCGCGGCAAGCCTCGCGGACCAGTTCGAGGAGCTTCGCCAATTCCTGGGCATTGCGAATCCGCTCGAGCGCATCGAGTGCTTCGACGTGAGCCATACGCAGGGAGAGGCGACCAACGCATCCTGCGTCGTCTTCGGCCCGGAGGGCCCGATCAAGGCGGAATACCGGCGTTACAACATCGAGGATGTCGAGCGCGGCGACGACTACGGAGCGCTGAGGCAGGCGTTGCTGCGCCGCTATCGGCGCCGCAAGGCGGAGGAATCGCCGTTGCCGGACCTGCTTCTCATCGACGGCGGCAAGGGACAGCTCGAACAGGCGATCAGCGTCCTCGCGGAACTCGAACTCGAACTTCCGGCGGTCGCCGCGGTCGCAAAAGGCGCGGATCGACGCGCCGGACAGGAACGCATTTTCTTGGCGGGCCATGGGGCGGCCTCTATACTGCCTCCGGACTCGAAGGCACTGCACCTGATCCAGCGCGCGCGCGACGAAGCGCACCGGTTTGCGATCAGCGGGCATCGCCGCAAGCGTGCGCGATCGCGGCAGACCTCGATGCTGGAGGCGGTCGCGGGCCTCGGCCCGGCGCGGCGCCGGGCACTGCTTCGGCATTTCGGCGGCCTGCAGGGCGTGCTGCGCGCCGGCATCGAGGACCTCGGGCGGGCGCCCGGCATCGGGCCGGCACTGGCACTGGCAATCTACGAGCAT
>DATBSX010000084.1:0-2449 GCA_036559565.1 Steroidobacteraceae bacterium
CCGATGTGCGGGTCGGCTTTCTGGATCACCTCGCCGTCCATCTCGAGCACGAGGCGCAGCACGCCGTGGGCCGCAGGATGCTGCGGGCCGAAATTCAGCGTGAAGCTCTGGAACTCAGGCATTGCCGCCCGCCCCCGGCGCACCCGGCGTGCGCTCCTTGCGGATCACCTTCGGCACCGTCACTCGCGGCACGATGCTGACCGGCTCGTTGACGACGCGACCGCGCGACGGGTCATAGCGGACTTCCACGTGGCCGGAGAGCGGAAAGTCCTTCCGGAACGGGTGTCCGATGAAGCCGTAGTCCGTGAGGATCCGCCGCAAATCCGGGTGGCCGCGGAACAGGATGCCGTAGAGGTCAAAGGCCTCGCGCTCGTACCAGTCGGCCGAGGCCCAGATTTCCGTGAGCGAATCGATCATCGGCGGCTCGCCCGCCTGGCACAGGCAACGCAGCCGCAACCGCGTGTTGCGCGACACGGACAGGAGGTGGCAGACGACCGCGAAGCGACCCTCCGTCGCGGGCGCCTCGCCGCGCGGCGCGCGCTCCACGCCGCGGCTGAAGCCGGCCGAGGTCGCCTCGCGCGTCGTCCATTCCGAGCGGCCGAAATCCAGGTAGTCGATGCCCGAGAGATCGATGAGCTGCTCGAACGCAAAGTCGGGCGCATCCCGGAGCTCGCGGCAGACGGCGAGCCATTCCGCCGGCGCGACATCGATGGCGATCTCGCCGGGCAGCGCCGCGACCGGCCGGACGCGCTCGCCCAGGCGGGTCCCAATGGCCTGCCGCGTGGCTTCGACGCTGTTCATGCCGGACCGCGCGCGATCGTGCTGGTGCGGCGGATCTTGTCCTGCAGCTGCAGGATGCCGTAGACGAGCGCTTCCGCAGTCGGCGGGCAGCCCGGCACGTACACGTCGACCGGCACGATGCGGTCGCAGCCGCGCACGACCGCATAGGAATAGTGGTAGTAGCCGCCGCCGTTGGCGCAGGAGCCCATCGAGATGACCCAGCGCGGCTCGGGCATCTGGTCATAAACGCGGCGCAACGCCGGCGCCATCTTGTTGACCAGCGTCCCGGCCACGATCATCACGTCGGACTGGCGCGGGCTGCCGCGGAACACGACGCCGAACCGGTCGAGGTCATAGCGCGCGGCGCCCGCGTGCATCATCTCGACCGCGCAACAGGCGAGGCCGAAGGTCATCGGCCAGAGCGAGCCGGTGCGCGCCCAGTTCATCAGGTTGTCAATCGACGTCGTGACGAACCCGCGGCCCTGGACGACAGGCGCGAGTTCCGGGGCGGCCTCGATCAATCCCATTCGAGCGCCCCTTTCTTCCATTCGTAGATGAAGCCGATCACGAGGACGCCGAGGAATACGGCCATCGACAGCAGGCCGAAGCCGCCTATCACGTCCAGCGAAACCGCCCAGGGGAAGAGAAACGCGATCTCGAGATCGAAGACGATGAAGAGGATCGCGACCAGGTAGTAGCGAACGTCGAACTTGGTGCGCGAGTCCTCGAATGCCTCGAAACCGCACTCGTAGGGCGAGACCTTGTCGATATCCGGACGCCGCGGACCCAGCACCCAGCCGAGCACGAGGAGCACGAGGCCGAAGCCGCCGGCTACCGCGAGAAAGATCAGGACCGGCAGGTAGTTATGCAGCAATGAGGCGACCGTTTTCGCGCGCGGAACCGGCCGCGCAGACCGGGCGCATTGTAACTGTCCGGCCGGTCGCTTGGGACCCCCGGACGGTCAGTCGCAGGACTCAAATGGTGCCGGCGGTCGGACTCGAACCGACACGGGTTTCCCCACTAACCCCTCAAGCTAGCGCGTCTACCAATTCCGCCACGTCGGCACTGAAAACGATGAGGGCTCCGGTCACTGCCCCGTCGGCGCGGGCTTGTCCGCGGGAGGCGTCTCCGGCAGCGCAGGGACCGATCCGCCATCGACGCCGGAAGCCGGCGCGGGTTCGGTCACCACGGTGTCCACGATGCTCTTGGGCGCTTCGGCACGCGGCCGCGTCGCGAACCAGGCGAGCGACATGCTCGTCATGAAGAACAGCGTCGCGAGCACGGCTGTCAGCTTCGAGAAGAACGTCGCCGAGCCCCGCGCGCCAAACACGGTGCCCGAGGCGCCCGAGCCGAAGCCGGCGCCGGCATCCGCGCCCTTGCCGCGCTGGAGCAGCACGAGCGCGACGATCGAGAAGCACAGCAGTCCGTGCACGAAAACAATCAGGTGTTGAAGCATGTCCGTTCCGCCCTTGCCAGACCTTCAGCGACTGGCGGCAGCGCAGATGCTCGCGAATTCGTCCGCCTTGAGCGATGCGCCGCCGATCAATCCGCCGTCCACATCGGGCATCGCGAACAGCTCCGCGGCATTCGCCGCCTTGACGCTGCCCCCGTACAGGACCCGAAGGGAAGCGCCAATGGTAGCATCTTTTTCGGCAATCCGGCCGCGGAT
>DATBSX010000085.1:0-8130 GCA_036559565.1 Steroidobacteraceae bacterium
CTGGTGGACATGGACGACCTCAAGGCGCTCAACGACGAGCACGGCCACCAGGCGGGCAACCGCGCGATCACGGCGGTCGCAAGCTCGATCCAGCGCGCGATCCGCAACACCGACATGGCCGCGCGCTATGGCGGCGATGAATTCGTGATCTTCCTGCCGGACGCCACGGCAGAAGTCGCGGAGAGCGTGGCGCAGCGCATCCGCAACCACGTGTACCGCAGCCTCTTCCCCGTCGGCGAGCGCCTGCAGCGCATGACGGTGAGCGTCGGCACGTCGAGTTATCCGCGGGACGGCTCGCTGCCGGAGGACGTCCTCTACGCGGCGTCCGTGCGCACGAAGCGCGACCGCGAGCTGCGGCAGCAGGCGGGTGGGCCGGCGGAATGAGGCGGCAGACCCGCGGCTACATGCAGGGCTTCGAGACGCCCGCGAGCGCGAAGACGCTCTGGCGCGCGCTCACGGAGCCGGCGGCGATCCGCGCCTGGCTCGCGACGGAGGTCATCGTCGAGCCGCGGGCGGGTGGCCGGTATGCGACCGTGTCGCGGCTGTTCGGCCGGCGCGAAGCGCAGATCGAACGCCTGGAGGCCGGTTCGCGCCTGCAGCTGCTCTATGAACCGAACGTTGACTGGCCGCCATTGCCTGACACCGCGATCATGGAGGACTTCATCATTGACGAACGCAAGGGACAACGGATGTTGCGGGTGATGGGCTCCGGGATTCCGTCGGACGAGGAGTACGCGAAGATGCTGGTGCGCCTGCGCACGGGCTGGGCGCTCGCCTTCGCGCAGCTGCAGTTGCGGCTCAAGGACGGCACGATCGGGGAGACGCCGTAATGCTTGCGACGTTCGTGGCTGGGGCGGCACTCGTGCTCGCGGGCGGCACGGTGATCGACGGTTACGGCAACGCGCCGATCCCGGACGGCATCATCGTGATCGAGGGCGACCGCATCCTCGCGGTCGGCGGCGTCGGGCAGGTCGCGATCCCGGAGGGCGCCGAGGTCATCTCGACCGAGGGCATGACGGTGCTGCCGGGCCTGTGGGACATGCAGGTCTCGCTGATGCGCCTTGGCCACGGCGATACCGCGCGCTGGAACGAAACCTACGGCCCGCTCGCGGAGCGCGTCGTGATGCCGATCGCGGCGCGCCAGCTCCTGCAGGCCGGCGTCACCAGCGTGCGCGACACCGCCGCGCCCCTCGATGCGGCAGTCAACGTGCGCGGCCGCGTGCGCGAACGGCGCATCGACGGCCCGGACCTCTACGTCTCCGGGCCGGCGCTGCGCAAGCTCGCACCGGCCGGCACCGGCGATTGGCAATGGGAAGTGAAGGGCGCGCCGGACGTGCGCTCGAAAGTGCAGCGGCTCGCCAATGCGGGCGTGAACTACGTGCTGCTCGCGGACGTCGAGATGTGGACCGCCGAGGAACTGGAAGCGGTCGTTTCGGAGGCGCGCCTGCGCGGCCTGCCGGTCCATGCCTATGCGGAGCGCCCGGCCGACGTCGTGCGCGGTGCGGCCGCGCAGTTCGACGGATTCCTCGGGACGAGCATGGGATTCGGTCCGTTCCCCGCCGAAGTGATGCAGGCGGTCACGGGCCGGCTCACGCAGGCCGGCGCCCGCCCGATCGCCTGGACACCCGCGATTTCGGCGCTGCTCAATCTCGATTCGCTGAAGCAGAACCGCGAGCCGCTCGATGATCCGCGCATCACGGCGGAGTTCCCCGAACTCGTCGCTGCGGACATCAAGGGTTCGCTCGCGAGCCTGCCTTCCGTGGACACCTCGGGACTCTGCGACAAGCTGCGGCAGCTCGACGACGCGAAAGTGCTCCTGCTGCTCGGTTCCGGCGCCGGCGCGCCGGGCCACCTGCACTCGCGCGCGACCTGGCAGGAGATCGACTTCTGGGTGCGCCAGTGCGGGATCCCGGTCGTGCGGACGATCCGCGCGGCGACGCACGACGCCGCGACCGCGATGGGCGTCGGCCACGAGTCCGGCGCGATCTCGCCGGGCAAGATCGCGGACATCATCGCGGTGCGCGGAGACGTGCTGCGCGACCCGGGCCTGCTGCAGTCCGTCGATGTTGTCATCAAGCGGGGTCGTCGCGTACGCTGAGGCCATGGCCTTCTTCATCATCCGCGTGCTGATCGCCGCGCTCGGCCTCTGGTGCGCGACCGAATGGGTCGCCGGAATCACGGTCTCGACCCCGACCACGCTGATCCTCGCCGCGCTCCTGCTCGGCCTCGTCAACGCGATCGTGAGGCCCATCGTCGTGCTGCTGACGCTGCCGGCGACGCTGCTGACGCTCGGCCTGTTCCTGCTCGTGGTCAACGCCGCGATGCTCGGCCTCGTCGCCTATTTCCTGCCGGGATTCTCGATCGCCGGTTTCTGGCCCGCGTTCTGGGCCGCGATCCTTATCAGCATCGTGAGCTGGATCGGCGTAGCGCTCTTCAAGCCGAGCAAGGATTAGGACTATCCGCGCTGCATGAGCATCCAGTTCCGCCTCACGGTGATGAACTTCGTGCAGTTCGGCCTGTGGGGCGCTTGGCTCATCTCTTTCGGCGCCTACATGAGCAAGTCGCTCGGGTTCAGCGGAATCCAGATCGGCAGCATCTACGGGACGATGGGGGTCGCCTCGATGTTCATGCCGGGGCTCATGGGCATCATTGCCGATCGCTGGCTGAACGCGGAGCGCCTGTACGGAATCCTTCACCTGACCGGCGCGGGACTCCTCGTTTGGGCGTCGACAGTTCGTGACTACGAGACGCTCTATTTCATCATGCTCTTCAACGCGATGGTCTACATGCCGACCATTGCGCTCAACAACACGATTTCATACCGCGTGCTCGAGCAGGAGGGCCTGAACTTCATCCAGAAGTTCCCGCCGATCCGGGTCTGGGGCACGGTTGGCTTCATCGTCGCCATGTGGGTCACGGACCTTTCCGGCTCGACGCTGACGACAGGCCAGCTCTTCATCAGCGCGGGCGCCGCCGCGTTCCTCGGCCTCTACGGCTTCACGATGCCGGCCTGCCCGCCGGCACGGGACCTCGCGAAGAAGAGCCTCGCCGCCGCGCTCGGGCTCGATGCCTTCGTGCTGTTCAGGCGCGTGCAGATGGTGGTGTTCTTCCTCTCGGCGATGATGCTCGGCGGGGCGCTGCAGATCACGAACGCCTTCGGTGGTGACTTCCTGGTGGATTTCACGCACGCCTACCCGGACTCGTTCGGCGTGCAGCACCCGATCCTGCTGTCGTCGATCTCGCAGATGTCCGAAACGCTCTTCATCCTCACGATCCCGTTCTTCCTGCAGCGCTTCGGGATCAAGGTCGTGATGACGATCGCGATCTTCGCGTGGGTCTTCCGTTTCGGCCTCTTTGCCTACGGCGATCCGGGTCCGGGCCTGTGGATGCTGGTGCTGTCGATGATCGTCTACGGCATGGCGTTCGATTTCTTCAACATCTCGGGCTCGATGTTCGTGAACCTCGAGGCGAACTCGACCATCCGCGCGAGCGCGCAGGGGCTCTTCATGATCATGACAAACGGGTTGGGCGCCTTCCTCGGCACCATGATCGCGGGCGCGGTCGTCGACCACTTCACCGTGGACGGCATCCGCGACTGGCACAGCATCTGGCTTGCATTCGCGGGCTACGCGCTCGCGCTCGGGATCGTGTTTCCCTTCGTCTTCCGCTACAGGCACGACCCCGCGAAGATGGCGGCGGCCGGGCACTAGCCCCGTTTCTCGGCGACGATCTCCAGCACCATTGGCGTGATGAGAAGCGTCGCGGCCTGTTGCTCGGCCGCGGCGAACTCCGCGTGCACCGCGTCCGACCAGGACTGCTCGATGCGGCCTAGCTCGAGCTGGTGACGCAGGTGAATGTCGATGAAGGTCGCCGGCCAGCGCCACATCGCGTCGCCGGGCCGCACGCAGAAGACGCGCGGGATCGCGTCGCGGATCGCGAATCCGCGCTCCTGCAATAGCCGCACGACGGCGGGCGCGATGTTCGGCTCGCCGCCGGCCTCGCGCCAGCCCTGCTCGACCTGGCGCACGAACTCGCGCATGAGCGGGCCCGCGGTCGTGATGCGCAGGCTGTCGTACTGGATGTACTCGTGGAAGATCGCGACGCCGCCCGGGCGGATGACGGCGGCGAGCTTGTCGATGAGGAGCGGGGGCGAGGCGACGAAACAGGCGACCCAGCGGCACCAGCTCGCATCCATGCCGCCCGCGGGCAGCGGATCCGTCATCAGGTCGAGTTCGTGATACCGGACGTTGTCGAGCCCATGGCTCGCGAGCATTGCGCGGCCCGCCTCCACGAAACGCGCGGAGCGCTCGACAGCCACGACCTGGCCGGTCGGGCCGACGATCTCCGCGAGATCCGCAGACGCAAAGCCGGGACCGGCGCCGATGTCCAGCACCTTCGAGCCCGGGCCGATTCCGGCCCGTCGCCAGCAGTCGAGCACCGTCGGCCGCCACACGCTGTGCTGCAGGCCGAGGCGCTCGAGCTCCTCGTCATGCGTGCCCAGGAAGTAGGTTCGCTCGGCCGCCATCGCGTCAGAGCCACTTGGCCTTGCGCAGGCGGTAGAACAGCACCGCATCGATCGCGATCATCAGGGCGGTCGTGACCAGGTAGCCGTATTTCCAGTCGAGCTCGGGCATGTACTTGAAGTTCATGCCGTAGATGCCCGCGACCAGCGTGGGCACGGCGACGAGCGCGCCGTAGGCGGCGAGGCGCTTCATGGTTTCATTTTCCTGCAGGCTGATCATCGAGAGGTTGACGGCGATCGCGGTCGCGATGGTGTCGCGGATGGACTCGATCGTCTGGTTGAGGCGCTGCAGGTGGTCCGAGATATCGCGGTAGTACTCCTTCATGCCGCCACACACACGCGGGGCTCGCGCGCCGTAGAGGTTGTTGACGGCCTCGAGCAGCGGCGCGACCGCGTGGCGGAAGATGCCGAGCTTCTGCTTGAGGCCGTAGAGCGCCTCGACGTTCTCGCGCGGCGAGCCGCCGGCGAAGATCCGGTCCTCGATGGCCTCGAGTTCGGTCTCGACGGCATCGAGCAGCGGGAAGTAGCGATCCACGACCGCATCGATGAGTGCGTAGAGCACGTAGCCGGATCCGAGCTTCAGGAGCTCGGGTTCGCTCTCACAGCGCGCGCGCACGGCCTGGAAGCCCTTTTCGGCGTGGCTGCGGATCGTCAGTATGTAGTTCGGCCCCGCGAAGACATTGACCTCGCCGACGCGCAGGCTCCCGTCATCGGGCTCGAGCAGGTGCAGGACGACGAACAGCGAATCGCCGTAGTCCTCGACCTTGGGGCGTTGATGGCCGTACTGCGCATCTTCGACCGCGAGCGGATGCAGGTGGAATTCCTCGCGCATCAACTCGAGGGACTCGGCGTCCCGCTCGAGGAGCGCTACCCAGACGAAGCAGTCCGGCATCGCGATGTAGCGATGGATGTCCTTCGGCTCGATCTCCGCGAGCCGCTTGCCGTCCTGGTAGGCGACGCAATTAATAAGCATCGCGAATGTCTCCGAGATTCAAAAGCATAGCCGCCCCTCTCGAAAAACTCACAACGCATTGCCTACCCGGTCCCGTCCCGCGGCGAGAGCATAGCGCGTCGAAAGATAACGATCACCGGATGGATACGACCATGCGTTCCTCGCTTCTGAAGTACGGCGTGCTGCTGGCCACCCTCGGCGCGACTGCTGCCGCGGCAGCCGATGAAAGCCCGCATACCCTGACGGCCAACGTGGGCCTCTACTCGCAGTATGTCTTCCGCGGCCTCGCGCAAGGCAACGAGAAGCCGGCGATCCAGGGCGGCGCCGATTATTCACATTCGAGCGGCTTCTATGCCGGCACCTGGCTATCGAACGTCAGCTGGTTTTCGGACACCAACGCGGGCAACAGCAACAGTCTCGAGTGGGACTTGTACGGCGGCTTCCGCAAGTCCTGGGACAACGGGTTCTCGGGCGACGTCGGCTACCTGCGCTACGAATACCCCGGCTCGTACTTGGCCCTGCCGGCCGGCACGGTCAAGCCGAATACTGACGAAGCCTATGTTTCGATCGGCTGGAAGTGGGCAACACTCAAGTATTCCTATGCCTTCAGCAATCTGTTCGGCGTCGAGGACAGCGAAGGGAGCGACTATCTCGACCTGACGGTCACGGTGCCGCTGGGCGAAAAGTTCACGATCGCCGCGCATGCAGGCAGCCAGTCGTTCAAGGGCGCGAGCACTGCGGCCGTGAACGCGGGCACGACGAACGATGCGCTCTACAGCTACGAGGATTACCGGGCGACGCTGGGCTATGCCCTGGGCAAGGGCTGGACAACGTCCCTGACATTCACGACAACCAATGCCAAGGACGCCGGATACACGGTGCTCGGCAAGAACATCGGCGACGACCAGGTGGTCGTCGGGATCGCGCGCACTTTCTGATGCCACGGGGAGGCATGCCATGCCGATCGAACTCATCGTCCTGATCGTGACCGCGCTGCTCGTCGGCACGACCTGGCTGCTGTTACGGATGTCGGACCGCCTGCGGAGCCGGCCATGAGCGGCTTCGAGATCCTCGCGCTCGTCATCACGATCGCGCTGGCCGTGTACCTGGTCGTGGCGCTGCTCATGCCGGAGAAATTCCAATGACCGGTCAGGGGTTGCTTCAACTCGGGCTGTATGTCGCGGTCCTCGTGCTGCTCGTCAAGCCGCTCGGCTCGTTCATGGCGGACGTCTACGAGGGCCGCCGGACCTTTCTTTCGCCCGTGTTCGGCGGGATCGAGCGCGTCATCTATCGCGCCGCCGGCATCGACGCCAAGGCGGAGCAGGACTGGAAGCGCTACACGCTCGCGGTGTTGCTCTTCAATTTCGTCGGCTTCCTGGCCGTCTACCTGCTGCAGCGGCTCCAGGGCGTCCTGCCGCTCAACCCCCAGGATTTCGCCGCCGTATCGCCGGACTCGTCCTTCAACACGGCCGTCAGCTTCGCGACCAACACGAACTGGCAGGGCTACGTCGGCGAGACGACGATGAGCTACTTCACGCAGATGCTCGGGCTCGCCGTGCAGAACTTCGTCTCGGCCGCCTCGGGCATGGCGGTGCTCGTCGCGCTGATCCGCGGCTTCGTGCGCCGCGAGGCGGCGGGGATCGGCAATTTCTGGGTGGACCTGACGCGCAGCACGCTGTACATCCTGCTGCCGCTGTCGCTCGTCCTCGCCGTCGTGCTGGTATCGCAGGGCGTGGTGCAGAGCTTCGCCCCGTACCGCTCGGTCGAGCTCATGCAGCCGGTGACGGTCCAGGTGTCCGAGGGCGAGACCCAGCAGGTGACCGAGCAGGTCGTTCCGCTCGGCCCGGCCGCGAGCCAGATCGCGATCAAGCAGCTCGGCACGAACGGCGGTGGGTTCTTCAACGTGAACTCGGCGCACCCGCTCGAGAACCCCACGCCGCTCTCGAACTTCCTCGAGGTGCTTTCGATCCTGCTGATCTCGGCGGCGCTCTGCTACACGTTCGGAAAGATGATCGGGGACCGACGCCAGGGCTGGGCCCTGCTCGCGGCGATGCTCGTGATCTTCGTGCCCTTGCTGGTCGGCGACTACGCGGCCGAGCAGGCGGGCAATCCGCGGCTTATACCGCTCGCCGTCGACCAGGTGCCGTCCGACGTGCAACCCGGCGGCAACATGGAAGGCAAGGAAGTGCGCTTCGGCATCGCGAACTCCGCGCTGTGGGCGGTGGCAACGACTTCCGCCTCGAACGGCTCGGTCAATTCGATGCATGCGTCGTACACGCCACTCGGCGGGCTGATCCCGATGTGGCTGATACAGCTCGGCGAGGTCGTCTTCGGCGGCGTCGGCAGCGGCCTCTACGGCATGATCATGTTCGCGATCGTCGCCGTGTTCATCGCGGGCCTCATGGTGGGACGGACGCCGGAGTACCTCGGCAAGAAGATCGAGGCCTACGAGGTCAAGATGGCCGCGATCGCGCTGCTCGTGCCTCCGCTGGTCGTACTGGTCGGCACGGCGATCGCGAGCGTGTTCCCGGAGGGCACGAGCAGCGCCCTGAATCCCAATCCGCACGGCTTCTCGGAGATCCTCTACGCGTTCTCCTCGGCCGGCAACAACAACGGCAGCGCCTTCGCGAGCATCTCGGCAAACACGCCATTTTAC
>DATBSX010000086.1:0-1743 GCA_036559565.1 Steroidobacteraceae bacterium
TGCGGGATCTTGGCCGGAAACTGCAAAACTACGAATCTACGACCCGGCACCGCTCAGCGGCGGACGGCGCATCCATGAGCTCCGACCTGCTGCAGCTTCTCCAGCCGCCGCGCATCGGGATACCAGCCGGCGAAGACGGGGCGGCCCACGATCACGCACAGCCGCGCGAGCAGGCGCTCGGACAGCGGGCCATCATCGGGAGCAATGACGAGGAAGTGCGCCCCCTCGGCCACCGCCTGCGTCGCGCCCTCGGCGTCCACGCAATGCGCGCCGACCAGGAACGCGCCGCTGCGGTCCACGTGCAGGCTCTGGCCGTGCCAGCGCAGGACGACGCCGTCGCAGCGCGACATGGCGGCGATGCGCACGGCGTCGACATCCTCTCCCATGACGAACACGCGATGCCCCGCGGCGCGCGCGGCGGTGACCGCGTCCGCGTCAAGGCCGTCGGCGCCGTCCTCGGCCACGAGGATCGCCTGTGCGGCGCTGCCGCGAATGGACTGCAATGACTCGCCCGCCGGGAGCACGCGCGCAAGGCGCGGCAGCCGCAGCGCCGTCACGATCGGGCGGTCGGCTTCGAGCAGGTCGTGCGTCGGCAGGTCGTCGGGGCGCGCCCAGGCCAGCGCCTGGGCGTCGAGCGCCTGCGGCTCCCCGTCGTAGGAAGTGACTTCCCAGACGTCGAGCAGCACGCGCCGGTCCGGATACTCGTGGCGCAGGCGTATGAGCGGACGCGCCTCGCGCACCGTCACGCCGAGCTCCTCGGTGAGCTCGCGCCGCAGGCCGGCAAGCGGGTCCTCGGCCGCAGCGAGCTTGCCGCCCGGGAATTCCCAGCGCCCGGCCATGTGGCGGCCGCGCGGACGCTGCGCGATCAGGACGCGGCCTTGCGCATCCGCGATCGCGCCGGCAACCACATGAATCTCGGAATGACTCCCCATCCGTGGTCCGCCCGCAACCCCGACCCGGGAAGTCTAGCCTCCGGCGCTCTGCAGCGCCCCGTGGCAGTGCTTGAACTTACGGCCCGAGCCGCAGGGGCAGGGCTCGTTGCGGCCCACCTTTCGCTCGCCGCGCACGAAAGGAGCGGCGGGCTCGGCCTCGGGCGACTCGGCGGCGGCAAATTCGGCCTCGGCCGCGGGGGCCTGCTGCAGCGGCACCTGCGCCGCGAGTTCCGGCGGCGCGGCATGCTGCAACTGCATGCGGCTCTGGAGCCGGCGCTGGCGCTCGGCCTCCTCGCGCTCGATCTCCTCTTCGCTGCGGACCTGCAGGCGCTGCAGCAGCGTCACGGTATCGGTGCGGATACGGTCGAGCATGCCGGTGAAGAGGGCGAAAGCCTCCCGCTTGTACTCCTGCTTCGGGTTCTTCTGCGCGTAGGCGCGCAGGTAGATGCCCTGGCGCAGGTAGTCCATGCCGGCAAGGTGCTCGCGCCAGTGCATGTCGAGCTGCTGAAGCATCACCGCGCGCTCGAGGTGCCGCATCACCGGCGCCCCGACCTGGCGCAGCTTCTCGTCATAAGCGGCCTCGATCGCCGTCAGGTAGCGCGCGGCGGCGTCCGCACCGTGGCGCGTCGAGTCCTCCGTGAGCCAGGCCGCAAGGCCCGTATTCACGCCAAAGTCGCGCTCCATGGCCTCCTCGAGGCCGGCGACGTCCCATTGCTCCTCGACGCTGTCGGGCGGGATGTGCGCGGCGACGATGTTGCCGACGACCTCGGTGCGCACGTCCTTGATGACGCCCGCGATGTCGTCGGTAGAC
>DATBSX010000087.1:0-4732 GCA_036559565.1 Steroidobacteraceae bacterium
CCGGCGTCGTCACGATCGACGCGGGTGAACCGGTCCGGACCGCGATCCAGCTGATGGCGGACCACTTCATCGGCGCGCTGCCGGTGCTCGAGGGCGGCCGGCTCGCCGGCATCGTGTCCGAGCGCGATTACGCGCGCAAGGTCGTGCTGATGGGCCGCAAGTCCACGGAGACGACGGTTGGCACGATCATGAGCGCGCCGGTCATCGTCGTCGGGCCGCAGCATTCCGTCAACGAATGCATGATGCTGATGACCGAGAAGCGCATCCGGCACCTGCCGGTCGTCGAAGAAGGCGCGCTGGTCGGCGTGATCTCGATCGGGGACCTCGTGAAGGCGGTCATCGACGAGCAGAAGCACGAGATCGAAGACCTCCGGCGGTATATCGCGGGATAACCGGGTCACTGCAGCGCCGGCACCGGCCGGGATCCCTCGCTCGCTCAGAAGAAAAGAAATTCGCTCGCTCGGAACCCGGCAACGGTGCCGGCGCTTCGCGGCGCGGTAGCCCGGGGTTACCAGCTGCCGGTGTTCGGCATCGATGCCCAGGGTTCCGCCGGAGCCAGGGCTTTCCCCTTCTGCAATAGCTCGACCGAGATGTTGTCGGGCGAGCGGACGAAGGCCATGTGGCCGTCGCGCGGCGGGCGGTTGATGGTGACGCCGGCGGCCTTGAGCTTCGCGCACAGCGCGTAGATGTCGTCGACCCGGTACGCGAGGTGGCCGAAGGCGCGGCCGATCGTGTACGGCTCCGGGTCCCAGTTGTGCGTCAGTTCGATCTGGGCGTCCTCGTCGCCGGGCGCGGCGAGGAAGACGAGCGTGAAGCGCGCTTTTTCGTTATCAACGCGCCGTACTTCCTGCAAGCCGAGCAGCCCGTAAAACCCGAGCGAGGCCGCAAGGTCGCTCACGCGCACCATTGTGTGCAGGTATTTCATTTCGCCAACGCTAGCACGCCTGCCGCCTCAGACGAAGCCGAGGGCAAGCCCGGCCACCGCGCCGCCGATGATGATCCAGATGGCGTCAATCCGGCTCCACTGCAGCAGGGCGAGTGCCGCGGCGGCGATCGCGATCGCGTTCCATTCCGGCGCAGCGAAACCCGTGGGAAAGAGGATGTTTCGGCCGAAAGCGATCGCAAGGCTGCCGATCACGCCCGCAACGGCGGCCGTCATGCAGGCGAGTGCGGCTGCAATGCGCGGATTGGACGCAAGCCGGTCGCCATAAGGCGCGCCGACGAGGATGAACACGAATGACGGAAGGAAGATGGCCCAGGACGCGAGCATCGAGGCGATCGTCGCGGACACGCCCGGCTGCAGCGTGCCCGGCTGATTCCAGCCCGCCATGAATCCGACGAACTGCAGCACGATGATGAGCGGTCCGGGCGTCGTCTCGGCGAGCGCAAGGCCGGCGACGGCGTCGGCCTGCGTGAGCCAGCCGTAGACATCGACCGCCTGCTGGTTGACCCAAGCGAGGATTGCGTAGGCGCCGCCAAAGGTAACGAGTGCGGCGGTCGTGAAGAACCGGTAGATCTCGGCGAACACGGAGTCGGGACCCGCGAGCTGCAGGACGGCGATGGCCGGGATTGCCCAGAGCACGAAGCCCGTCGCGAGCGTCCGCCACGGGAAGGTCACGGCGCCGCGATTCGCGGTCGGGGGCGGCGAAGCCTCCTGACGCTTCAACAGCAGGCCGACGACGGCGGCACCCGCGACCACGAGCGGAAATGGGGCGAACTTGCCGACCATCAGGACGAAGGCGACGCCCGCGAGCAGCCAATGCAGTGGTTTCTTGAGTGCGCGGCCCGAAATCCGCACGACCGCCTGCACGATCAGCGCGATCGCAGTCGCCTTCAGGCCGAGGATGGCAGCCGCGACGAGCGGCACGTCGCCGTGCACCGCATAGAGGAAGGACAAGGCGAGCAACAGGAAAACCGACGGCACCAGGAAGCAGAGTCCCGCGACCACACCGCCCATGACGCCGTGCAGGCGCCAGCCGAGCCAGATCGCGAGCTGCAGCGCCTCGGGGCCCGGCAGCAGGATCACGAGGTTGAGCGCATTCAGGTAAGTGCGCTCGTCGACCCAGCGCCGCTCCTCGACGAGCTCGCGATGCATGATCGCGACCTGCGCGATCGGCCCGCCGAAGGAGATCAGCCCCAGCCGGAGCCAGTACCGGAAGGCCTCGCGGCGCGAGGGAATCACGGCGCCGTGATCGGCGAGTACCACGGCAACCGCTTGAACTCCGCGACCCAGGCGCCGATCGCCGGAAAGTCGCTCATGCGATAGCCCGCCTCATCCGCCACGTGCGTGTAGGCGAAGAGCGCGATGTCCGCGAGCGTCGCACGCTCGCCGACGAGCCAGCGCCGGCCGGTCAGGCCCTTCTCCAGTACCGCGAGCGCCTCGGCGCCGCGCTGGAAGCGCTCGACGTATTTCTCGCCGAGTTCCTCGGGCGTCTTCTTCAGCGACTTCAGCCAGAAACGCACGGTCGCGACGCCGGGCTCGAGCTGGTATTGCTCGAAGCCGAGCCACTGCCAGACGAGCGCGCGCTCGTACTTGTCCTCCGGCATGAGCGGCGTTCCCTCGGCGAGGTAGTTGATGATGGCGTGGCTCTCCGCGATCGGCCCGCGGCCCGGCACCATCAGCACCGGGATCTTTCCGGCCGGGTTGATCGCGAGGTATTCGGGCGTGCGCGTCGCGCCGGCGACGATGTTCATCTGCTTGAGCTCGTACGGTATGCCGAGCGCCTTCATCACCAGGCGGCACTTGTAGCCGTTGCCCGAGGGCAGGTAGTCATAGAGAACGTAGGTCATGTCGTCAGGCCTGTCCAAGCAGCCGCCGCGCCTCGGCAGCGGCGCGGATGCCGGAAAGATGGGCGCCGTGCAGCGTGCCGTAGGCCTCCTGCTCGGTGTGCTCGCCCGCGAACACGAGGCGCCCGCCGACGGGGCGCGTCAGCACCGCGCGCGCGCCGTATTTCCCCGGCACGCAGTGCGAATAGGCGCCGCGCGCGTAGGGGTCCGAGGCCCAGGCGGTCGCCGCGCCACGGTCGAACTGCTTGCGCACGTCGTTGCCCAGCATCGCGCTGAACTCATCGAGTGCGTGCTCGATACCGGCGGCCTCGCCCTGCGCTTCCAGCTCGCGCGCGAGCCGCCCCGTCGAGAAGGCGATGCAGACGTTGCTGCCAAAGTGCCGCGTCAGGTAGTGGAGCCCGCGGCCGTCGTCGCGTTTCATCTGCAGGAACTCCGTCGTCTCGGAGGGAAACACGTTCTTCCTGAAGCGCAGCGCGATCTTCTGGAGGATCCCGAGCGGCAGGTCGTGGTGCGCCTGCAGCACCTCGACCGGCAGGTGCGGCGTGAAGATGACCGAGCCCTCCGCGATGATGGCAGACGGCAAGGCGATCACCGCAACGCGCGCAGTGACGAGGCCGGCGTCGGTATCGGCAGCAACGCCCTTGCCGCCCCAGCGGATGCGCGTCACCGGCGTCTTGAGCTGCACGTCAACGCCCTTGGCGTAATGCGCGAGCAGCGTCCCGTAGCCGCGCGGGATCATGAAATCCTCGCCGTTCTCGTCGAACTGGTAGGAATCGAGCGCGGAGTAGTTCGCGGGCTCGATGCCCTCAAAACCGGTGAGCTCGTCCATCGCCATCGGGTACCAGGGATCCGCGAGCGTTTCCTGCGTCATCGCCGCCTCGGCGGGAATGTCGAGGCCGCGGCTGCCGGCCTTGTCGAGCTCGCGGTCCATGCGCTCGTGCACCGCGCGGTAGCCGGCCGTCTCGGCCTCGCTCATGCGGCGCGCACCGTCGTAGATCGCGCGCGCGAAGCGGTCGGGAAAGACCTCGAAGCCATTCTGCTGCGCGTACTTCACCCAGGGATTGATGTTCGAGGCGTGCAGCCAGGAGCAGCCGTGATCCCAGGGCACTCCGATGCTGTTTTCGGTGTATGCGCGCCCCCCGATGCGGTCGCGCGCCTCGAGCACGACCACCGAGACGCCCTTGGCGATCAATTCCTTTGCAGCCGTGAGGCCGGCGCCGCCGGCGCCGATGACGAGTACGTCGTGTGTCGCGGTCGCGGCGCGAAGCGGCGCGCCAAACGTGCTGAGCAGCGCGCCTGCACCGATGCCTTGCAGGAGTTCTCTGCGATTCATCAAGGGATTGCTCTCCGCCACACCCTGAGCTTGGAAAGATAACTCATCCCGGCATGGGCCGGGCTCGTCGATGGCAGTTGCCGGTACTCGAGCCGAAGCGTCGCGGGCAACGTCGGGGCGACATGCAGACGCCACGCGGTCGCGGCCTTCTGCCCATTGAAGCAGACCCGCCGAATTCCCGGATACTCGGCGAGAAAGGCGGCAAAGTCATTGACGCGGATGGAGTCTCTCTGGATCGCGGAATCGAGGCTCCCCGGCCGGACGCAGCTCTCGAGCACGTCCCAGATTGCGATCCCGGCTTTCTTCAGCGCGGCCTTGCGACGCGCGTAGGGCGCAGTCGGTTCGAATCCGAGAATGGCGCCGGTGATGCGCCAGAACTGGTTGTGACGGTACGCGTAGTACTGGCCGGCGGCGAGCGAAGCCTCTCCCGGCATGCTGCCAAGAATGAGGACGCGGGATTTGCGGTCGGCGAACGGTGGGAAGCTGCGGATTCTCTTGCGAGTGGGTGCCATTCCACCATTGTCCGAGGGGACAGTCCGCCTTTGAAAGGGCTTCGACCGCTGTGCCGCATCCGGAGGGGACTGTCCCCTAGGTACGGACGATGGCGGCGAT
>DATBSX010000088.1:0-3224 GCA_036559565.1 Steroidobacteraceae bacterium
ACGCAGGAGATCCAGCGGCTGATCGGCAGGTCGCTGCGCGCCTGCATCGACCTCGGCGCCATCGGCGAGCGCACGATCACGCTGGATTGCGACGTGCTGCAGGCGGACGGCGGCACGCGGACGGCCGCGATCACCGGCAGCTTCGTCGCGCTTGCGGATGCGATCGACACGCTGATCGAGCGCAAGGCGCTGGCGTCGAACCCGCTGCACGGGCAGATCGCGGCGGTCTCCGTCGGCATCGTGAAGGGCGCGCCGGTGCTCGACCTCGAGTATTCGGAAGACGTCGACGCCGAGACCGACATGAACGTCGTGATGAATTCGGGCGGCGCCTTCATCGAGGTCCAGGGCACGGCGGAAGGCCACGCCTTCCGGCGCGAGGAACTCGACGCGATGCTGAACCTTGCGGCCCTGGGCACTTCGCGCCTCTTCGGCCTGCAGCTCGAGGCGCGGCAGGGCTGATTCCGTGCCGTCGCGCCGCGTCGTGCTCGCGACCGGCAATGCCGGGAAGCTCGGCGAAATGCGCGCGATCCTGGCGGCCCATGGCCTCGAGGTCGTTGCGCAATCTGAACTTGAAATCGAGCCGCCTGTCGAGGACGGCGAGAGTTTCGCCGCGAATGCGCTGATCAAGGCGCGCCACGCCGCGAAGCTCGCGAGGCTTCCCGCCATCGCCGACGACTCCGGCATCGAAGTAGACGCGCTAAACGGCCGCCCGGGCGTGCACACGGCTCGCTACGCGGGGCCCGCGGCCGACGAGCATGCCAACAACGAGAAATTGCTCGCGGAGCTTTCAGGCGTGCCGGCGGGTCGCCGCAGCGCGCGCTATCGCTGCGCGATGGTCTTCGTGCGCGAAGCCGCCGATCCCGCGCCGATCGTCACGGAGGCTTCCTGGGAAGGTGAGATCGGATTCGAGCGCCGCGGCACGGGCGGTTTCGGCTACGACCCGCTCTTCATCGTTGCGGGTGGCACGATCACGGCCGCGGAGATGAGCGCGGCGGACAAGAATCGCGTGAGCCATCGCGGGCAGGCGCTGGCGGCGCTGGCGGAGAAGATGAGGTTGGCGGGCTGGTGAGGGTACCGGAGGGGACAGTCCCCTAGCGAACGGTCTTGACGAGATCGCCGGGCTTCGGCTCGCCATCCGGGTAGAGGCTGTTGAAGAGCCGCAGCTGCTGCAGCGGGTACTTCTTGATCGAGCTCTCCTCGGCCAGCTTCTCCATCGTCGTGCCGTCGGTCGCGCGCACGACGTGCAGGCGATAGGGCTCGGCGAGCGCGAACTCGCTCTGGCGCATGCGCCGGAACGTGCTCGCGGTCGAGAGGAAGAACGGGTCGCCCGCGGGCGTGACGGTGCCCGTGCGGCTCGCGCCCTTGAAGATCCACATCAGGTTTCCGTAATAGATGACGACGTAACGCACGTTGGTCGCCTGGCCGAACGGCGACGGGTCGCCGTGCACGACGCCGGTCCAGGCCTTGAGGCCGTTCGATTCGTAGGTTTCCGTGTGGTCGAGCCGGCGGTTCGCGAGCCCGCGCATGGCAAAGTCATGCGGGTCGGTGACGTCCGCGGGCGGCGGCTGCGCGCGGATCTCCAGCACGTGGTCCTTCTGCGGCGAAATGGCGAGGATCTTGTCCGGCTGGTTCGCGATCTGCCAGCCCTGCGGGAAGGCCATCGTGAACTGCATGTCCGAGTGGTAGAAGCGGTTTTCGCGCACCATGCCCTGGCGCGCGCTCGAGCCGACGGGCAGCCCCTCGATCTCCTGCAGGAATCCCTGGGCATTCTGCAAATTGCCGGTCGCGGACGCCTCGTTCTTGCCGGCCGCGGCGATCGCCTGCTGCAGGCGCGTGTCGTTGCTCGGGTGCGAGGCGAATGTGCCGTGATAGATCCGCGGCTCGCGGCCCTCGAGCCGCGCTCGCTCGCGCTCGAACGTGTCCTGGTCCTTCAGCGTCGTGATCACGTGGATCATCGCGTGCGGGTCGTAGCCGGCCTTCGCGAGGTAGCGCGCGCCGAGTCGGTCCGCCTCGAGCTCGGCGTCGCGGCCATAACCGCTGATGATCGCCTGGCCCGCCATGTTCGTGAGGTCCGCCAGCGCCGGCACGCCGGTGAAGATCGCGGTCGCCGCGCTCGCGAGGCCCGAGATCATGCCCTTGTGCTGCTGCTTGACCAGGTGTCCCGCCGAGATGTGGCCGATCTCGTGCCCGAGCACGGCGGCAAGGTCGGCCTCGTTCTCGAAGTACGGCAGGATGCCGCGCGAGATGTAGACGTAGCCGCCCATGGTCGCGAAGGCGTTCACGTCGTCGGTGTCCACGATCGTGAAATGCCATTCGAGCTCAGGCCGCTCGCTGACCGCCGCGAGCTTCTCGCCCACGCGCTGCACGTATTCCTGCAGCTCGAGGTCCTGGTGCACGCCCATCTGCTGCGTGAACATCTGATGCATCTGCTTGGCCGTCCGGACTTCCTTGCTGTCCTTTTCGGCCTTCTCCTCGGCGCCGACGGCGGGCCCACCCGCAATGAGCGTCATCGCGGCGAAGGCGGCGAGGCGAACGAGCTTTCCGGGCAATGGACGCATGGCTGTCTCCGGACCCCGGCCCTTAGGGTACCGGTCCCGGATTAGACGCGGGGGATGACCGAAAGTTGGCGGCGAGCTGCGCGCCGGCCGGATGGGCTTACTTCAGGCCGTACTTCTTGCGGAAGCGGTCGACACGGCCGCCGGTGTCCATGATCTTCTGCTTGCCCGTATAGAAGGGGTGGCAGTTCGAGCAGACTTCGACCTCGAGGTTCTCACCCAGCGTCGAGCGCGTCTTGAAGCTGTTGCCACAGGTGCAAGTCACCGTGATCTCAGTGTAATTCGGGTGAATGCCTTCTTTCATTGCCGTGCTTCCCATGGCGTGCTGCGTGGGGGCGCGCAGTCTAACGATCAAGCCTTCCCCGTTCAAGACAGGCCTGAAACAGCTCCCCCGCAAACGCTAACTTGCCGGATTTACAGGATTTTTTTTCTTATCCACAAAATATGTGGATAACTCTGTGGACCGCGCGGCCTCCCCAAATCCACTTTGCGACCATTCCTGCATTAATGACAGTTTGATTAAAATTTGAGCAGGGCGTTTTCCCATGTCTTGTCAATGGGTTATGGCCTGTCAGTTAAGGCATCTCACTAACAAACCGACGAAAGTCCCTATCCGGCACATGCCGGGAAGGCGCTGTGTACAACTCACCCGGAGCCCTGCGGGCGTTT
>DATBSX010000089.1:0-4783 GCA_036559565.1 Steroidobacteraceae bacterium
GCCGAGGCGCTCGAGCGCATCGGCGGGATCCTGCCCGAGCGCTGGCTGCCGCCGCTGGCTGGACCGGTGTGGGGCTATCGCCGCCGTGCGCGGCTGGGCTGCAAGCACGTGGACAAGAAAGGCAAGGTCTTCGTCGGATTCCGCGAGCGCGGCAGCCCTTTCCTCGCGGACCTCGAGGTCTGCGAGGTGCTTGCGCCGCCGGTGGGCGCGCTAGTCTCCGCGCTCGCCGGCCTGATCGGAGGCCTCAGCATCAAGCGGCGCGTGGCGCAGATCGAGGTCGCGGTCGCCGAAAATGCGACGGCGCTGGTGTTGCGCGTGCTGGAGGACCCGGACGCGGCGGACCTCGAACGGCTGCGTGCCTTTGAAAGGGATCACGGCGTCGCGCTCTACCTGCAGCGAGGCGGCCTCGAGACCGTCACGCCGCTTTCGCCGCCGGCCGAGGCGCTGCGCTACGAGCTTCCCGGGCTCGCTGCGGGCATCGAATTCGCGCCAACCGATTTCGTGCAGGTGAACGGCGCGCTCAACCAGCTCATGGTGGCGCGGGCGATCGAGCTCCTCGAACCGCAATCCGCGGACCGGGCACTCGACCTCTTCTGCGGGCTCGGAAATTTCAGCCTGCCACTTGCGGTGCAGGTCGCCTCGGTAGACGGCGTCGAGGGCGACGCCGCGCTCGTGGCTCGGGCGCGCGCGAATGCGGCGCGGAACGGCATCGCCAACTCCGCGTTTCACGCTGCAGACCTCGCGGCCGTGGCGCAGCAGGGCGCCTGGGCGCGTGCCGTCTACGATCTCGTGCTGCTCGACCCGCCGCGGGCCGGCGCGCGCGAAGTGCTGCCGGTCGCCGTATCCTCGCGGCCGCGCCGCCTCGTCTATGTATCCTGCCACCCGGGCAGCTTCGCGCGGGACGCAGGCATACTGGCCAAGGAACTGGATTACCGCCTCGTGGCGGCCGGGATCATGGACATGTTTCCGCACACTTCGCACGTCGAATCCATCGCGCTATTCGAGCCGCAGCCATGACTCTCGGGCCGGTGATGGTGGACCTCACGGGCATCGCGATCGAGCCGGAAGAGCGCGACCTGCTCGCGCACCCGCAGGTGGGCAGCGTCATCCTTTTCACGCGCAACTACGAGAGTCCCGAGCAACTCGCGCGCCTCACTGCCGAGATCCACGCGATCCGCACGCCGCCGCTCCTCGTCGCCGTGGACCAGGAAGGCGGTCGGGTGCAGCGTTTCCGCGAGGGTTTCACGCGCCTGCCGCCGCTGCGCGACATTGGCCGTCGATTTTCCGTGCAGCGTGCGGAAGGGCTTGCCCTTGCGCGTCAGCTCGGGTGGCTGATGGCAGCTGAGCTGCGCGTCCGCGGCGTCGACTTGTCCTTCGCGCCCTGTGTCGACGTCGACTACGGCGTCAGCCGCGTGATCGGCGACCGGTCGCTGCATTCGGACGCCGATGCCGTCGCCGAACTCGCGGTTGCCTACATGCTCGGTATGCGGGACGCCGGCATGGCGGCGACGGCCAAGCATTTTCCCGGGCACGGTGCGGTGGCCGCCGACTCGCACGTGGCTTTGCCCGTGGATCGCCGCGAATGGGCCGACCTCGAAGCGGATCTGCGCCCGTACCGCCGGCTCATGGCAAACGGCCTGCCGGCCGTGATGGTCGCCCACGTCGTGTTCCCGGAGGTGGACGACAGGCCCGCAAGCCTGTCGCCGCGCTGGATCGACGGCGTCCTTCGCGGCGACCTGGGATTTCAGGGCGCCATATTTGCCGACGACCTGTCCATGGCGGGCGCCGCGGCCTTTGGCGATATCGGATCGCGGGCGAGGCTTGCGCTCGAGGCGGGGTGCGACGTGCTGCCGGTCTGCAACGACCGTGCGAGCGCGGTTGCGCTGCTTGACTCGATGCGCACCGTGCCGGACCCGGTGAGCCGCATGCGCCTCGTGCGCCTGCATGGCCGCGATGCGAGCTCGATGGCGCTCGCCGCCGATCCGCGCTGGCAGACGGCAGTCGCCGCCGCCCGTGAACTGATTGACCGGCCGGCCCTGGAGCTCGACGGCGAACGACCCGCCTGACGGGCGGTCCGCTCCGCTCAGCCGCCCAGGTATTCCAGTATGGAATTCGCCGCCGCGATGCGCGCCGCGGCATCCGCGGTCGCGATCCGCAGGCGCAAGCGCGTCGGCCCGTCGAGGCGGTAACGGCCCCCGGGGTGCTGCAGCAGCTTGACCACCCGGTCCGGGTCGACGCGATGCTCGCGGTTGAACTCGACGACGCCCGATGTGGCGCCGAGTTCGAGGCGGCGAATACCGAGGGCGGCGGCCCTCTGGCGCAGCCGGTGCACGACGATCAACGTTTTCGTCGGCGGCGGCAACGGCCCGAATCGATCGATCACTTCCGCCTCCAGATCGCCGAGCTGCTCGGCGTCCGCGGCACCCGACATGCGCTTGTAAAGCTGCAGGCGGATATGCACGTCGGGTATGTAGTCCTCCGGCAGCAGCGCCGGAAGCTGCAGGTCCACCTCGGAGCGGGCGGCGAGCGGCGCCTCGAGATCGGGATCGCGGCCCTCGCGCAGCGCCGTCACTGCGCGCTCGAGGAGCTCGAGGTAGAGGCCGATGCCGATCTCCTGGATCTGTCCGCTCTGCTCCTCGCCGAGCAGCTCGCCGGCGCCGCGGATCTCGAGGTCCTGGGTCGCGAGCGTGAAGCCGGCACCCAGGTCCTCGAGCGATTCGATCGCCTCGAGGCGCTTGCGCGCGTCGTCGGGCAGCGCTGCCGCCGGCGGCGCGATCAGGTACGCCCAGGCCCGGTGGTGCGAACGCCCGACGCGGCCGCGCAGCTGGTGCAGTTGTGCGAGGCCAAAGCGGTCGGCGCGGTCGATCAGGATCGTGTTGGCCGTCGGCACGTCGATGCCGGACTCGATGATCGTGGTGCAGACGAGCAGCTGGAAGCGCCGGTGGTAGAAGTCGAGCATGAGCTGCTCGAGATCGCGCTCGCGCATCTGGCCGTGGCCGACGCGGATAGTCGCCTCGGGCACCAGGCGCCGCAGGCGTTCCGCGAAGAGCTCGATGTCCTCAACCGTGTTGTGCACGAAATAGATCTGCCCGCCGCGGCGGATCTCGCGCAGGCAGGCCTCGCGCACGAGGCTGTCGCTCCACTCCGCGACGAAGGTCTCGATGGCGACGCGCTCGGCCGGCGGCGTCGTCATCAGCGAGAGGTCGCGCAAGCCGCCCAGCGCCATGTTGAGCGTGCGGGGTATCGGCGTCGCGGTGAGCGTCAGCGTGTCGACGTCGGCGCGCAGCTGCTTCAGCCGCTCCTTGTGGCCGACGCCGAAGCGGTGCTCCTCGTCCACCACGACGAGGCCGAGGTCATGGAATGCGACGTCGCGCTGCAGCAGGCGATGCGTCCCGATTACGATGTCGACACTGCCTGACTTGAGCCCCTCGACGATAGCGCGCTGCTCGGGGGCGGTGCGGAAGCGCGACAGGCTCTCGACGCGGACCGGCCAGTCGGCGAAGCGGTCGGCGAAAGTCTGCGCGTGCTGCTGGGCGAGCAGTGTCGTCGGCACCAGCACGGCGACCTGGCGCCCGCCGGTCACGGCCGCGAACGCGGCGCGGAGCGCAACTTCCGTCTTGCCGAAACCGACGTCGCCGCAGACCACGCGGTCCATCGGGCGCCCCGAGCGCATGTCCGCGAGCACGGCTTCGATCGCCTCGTGCTGGTCGATCGTCTCCTCGAACGGGAATGCAGCTTCGAAGGCGCGATACGCGTTTTCGTCGAAGGCGACCGGGCGGCCCTCGCGCGCCGCGCGCCGCGAGTACAGGTCAAGCAGCTCCGCCGCGACGTCGCGGACGCGCTCCGCGGCGCGCCGGCGGGCGCGCGCCCACTGCTCGGTGCCGAGCTTGTGCCAGGGCGCCGAATCGGGCGAGCCGCCGGTGTAGCGCGTGACGAGCCCCAGCGCGTGTACCGGCACGTACAGCAAGTCGCCCCCCGCGTACTCGATGACGAGGAATTCGGCGGGGTTGCCTGCAACCTGCATGACCTTCAAGCCGCGGTAGCGGCCGACGCCATATTCCTCGTGCACCACCGGGGCGCCGGGCGAGAGCGCGGCCAGTTCGCGCAGGATCGCCTCCGGGTCGCGCTCCACGCGACGCCGCCGGCGCTCCTGGCGGGCGCGTTCCCCGAACAGCTGGTCCTCGGCCACGAGTGCAAGCGATCGCAGGGGCAGGAGCAGCCCGCGCACGTCGGACGCGATGGCGAGGCCGAGCGGACGGCCGCTTTCGAGCCATGACGGCCAGTCCGCGGCGATTTCTGCCGCCAGGCCCTGGCGGCGAAGCATGTCGATGAGGACTTCCCGCCGGCCGGCGGAGTCCGCGGTCACGAGGATGCGTCCTTCAAACGCGGCGACGAAGCGCTCGAGCTTGTCGAGCGGGCGCTGCGCGCGTGTATCGGCCCGCAGGTCAGGCGGCGGGCCGGACGCGAAGTTTTCGAATGTCGTCGCGGCGCCGATCGGCTCGACCTTGACGGGAGTGAGCTGGATTCGCGGATGCCCGGCGAGCGCTGACAGCACCTCGGCCGCGGGCATGAAGGCTTCGGCCGGCGGCAGCAACGGGCGCTCGCGGTCGTGACGGCGATCCTCGTGGCGCTGCTCGATCTCCGACCAGACGGCCGCGAGAGTGCGGTCGAGATCAACCAGGTCCACGATCACGCTGCCGGCGGGAAGGTAGTCCGAGAGGCCGGACGTCTGGTTGAAAAAGAGGGGCAGCCAGGCTTCGATGCCCGCCGGCATCTGGCCGGC
>DATBSX010000090.1:0-3421 GCA_036559565.1 Steroidobacteraceae bacterium
CCCTTCCTCACCGTGCGAGGACGCATGGGCGGAAGCGCGATGACTGCGGCGGCCGTCAACGCGCTGGCAAAGGCTGGAACATGAGCGCCGCCGGCAAGCTCGTCGGCGTAGGCGTGGGACCCGGCGATCCCGAGTTGATCACGCTCAAAGCCGTGCGTGTGCTGGAGGAAGCCGACGTCGTCGTACATTTTGCCAAATCCGGCACGACCGGGAACGCCCGGGCGATCGCCGAGCGCTACCTGCGGCCCGGTATTCGCGAACTCCCGCTGACGTTCCCGGTGACGACCGAACTGCCAAAGGAAGAAGCAGCGTATTGCGACATCATCGGCGCGTTCTATGACGCGGCCGCGCGCGAAGTGGCCGCCCATCTCGACGACGGCCGCATGGTCGCCGTCGTCTGCGAGGGCGACCCGCTGTTCTACGGCTCTTACATGCATCTGCATGTGCGCCTGGCGCCGCGATTTCACACCGAGGTCGTTGCCGGCGTGAGCGGGATGTCGGGATGCTGGTCGGCGGTCGGCACGCCCATCGCCCAGGGTGACGACGTGTTCACGGTGCTTCCCGCCACGCTGGCGCAAGACGAACTGGAGCGGCGCCTCGTGGAGGCGGACGCGGCCGTGGTGATGAAGGTCGGACGCAATCTGCCCAAGGTGCGGCGCGCCCTCGAGCGGACCGGCCGGCTCACCCGCGCCGTCTATGTCGAGCGCGGTACGATGGCCGGCGAGAAGGCAATCCCGCTTGCCGACAAGCCGGATGACTGCGCCCCTTATTTCGCGATCGTGCTGGTGCCGGGCTGGAAGGAGCGGTCGTGACTGGCCGGCTGGCCGTGGTCGGGCTCGGTCCCGGAGATGCCCGTTGGCTGACACCGGAGGCCGAAACCGTGCTGGGCGCCGCGGACGCGTTGTTCGGTTACGGACCTTATCTCGATCGCGTGCCTGCGCGTGCCGGACAGCGCCGCCATGCCTCCGACAATCGCGAGGAAGGCGCGCGGGCTCGCGCCGCGCTCGAATCCGCGGCGGCGGGTGTCAATGTTGCGCTGGTATCCGGCGGTGACCCCGGCGTGTTCGCCATGGCGGCGGCGGTTTGCGAGCAGGTCGAGCAGGGGCCCCCTGCCTGGCGTGAGCTGGAATTGGCGATTGTCCCGGGCGTTACCGCGATGCTCGCGGTCGCTGCCCGGGTCGGCGCCCCACTGGGCCACGATTTCTGCGCACTGTCGCTCTCCGACAACCTGAAGCCTTGGCCGGTCATCGAGCGCCGACTGGACGCTGCGGCGCAGGCCGGCTTCGTGCTCGCGCTCTACAATCCGATCTCGCAGTCCCGCCCATGGCAGCTTGCGACCGCCTTCGAGCGATTGCGAGGTCACCTGCCCGCGACCACACCGACCATATTCGGCCGCGCGGTCGGTCGAGCGGACGAGAGCATCGTGGTCACGACGCTCGAAGCCGCGGATCCGGCAGGCGCGGACATGGCGACCCTTGTCATTGTCGGTTCGGCGCAGACGCGCGTGGTACCTAGACCAGGCCAGGCTCCGCTGGTCTACACGCCCCGTTCGATCGGGAGTGCGCTGGCATGATCGAGCCACGCCACCGCGTCATCCACGGTCTCGACGGCCGGCGTCTCCGGCAAGGCGGGACGGCGCAGCAGAATCACCGCGAGGCAGAGCGCGCGCGCCGCAGCCATCTTGCCGTAGGTGGCGGCTCCGCCGCTATTCTTGGCGACGACGATTTCGATCGCGTGCGCGCGCAGCAATCCGCGGTCATCCGCTTCGGTGAATGGTCCGCGACTGGTCACATAGGCCGCGCGCGGCACCGCGAGCGGCGGATCGACCGGCTCGACGCTGCGCACCAGATAGGAGTGTTGCGGCGCCTGTGCGAAGCTTCCGATCTCGCTCCTGCCCAGCGCGAGAAAGACGCGCCGCGGCGATGGGCCGAGCGCTTGCACCGCCGCATCAGGATCGGCAACCTCCGTCCAGTTGTCGCCGGCACGCGGGACCCATGGCGGGCGGCGAAGCGCCAGCAGGGGCACGCGCGCGAGTGCTGCGGCCTCGGCGGCGTTCGACGAGATGTTGGCGGCGTATGGGTGGGTGGCGTCTATGAGGACGTGGACGCGTTCGGCCGCGAGATAGTCGGCAAGCCCCTGGGCACCGCCGAACCCGCCGGTCCGCACCGGCACGGCTTGTCTCGCCGGCGCGGTGGTGCTGCCTGCGAGCGAGACCGTGACGGCCAGGTCGGCGCGATGGGCGAGGCGTTCCGCCAGCCGTCGCGCCTCCGTCGTGCCGCCGAGGATGAGGATGCGTCGCATGTCGCCGGGTGACTCCCTTGCGCGCGAGCCTGCCGCACCCCGCCGCTGGTTGTCCATCGTCGGCATCGGCGAGGACGGGCTCGAGGGACTGACCGGCGTTGCGCGCGGTCTGGTCAAGGACGCGGAGATCGTGTTCGGAGGCAAACGCCATCTCGGTCTCGCTGCAGCGCTGATCAGCGGCGCCGCGCGACCCTGGCCCAGCCCGTTTGAGCGAGCTGTCGAGGAGGTGCTGGCTTATCGCGGCCGACAGGTATGCGTCCTGGCCTCGGGCGACCCGTTCGTTCACGGCGTCGGTGCGGTCCTGTTGCGGCATGTCGACCCGCGCGAAACCGTGGCGGTGCCGCAGCCCTCGACCTTCAGCCTTGCCGCCGCGCGCCTGGGCTGGGCGCTGCCGGAAACGATCCAACTCTCGCTCCATGGCCGTCCGCTCGATCTCGTGCGTCCGCATCTCCAGCCCGGCGCACGGGTCCTCGCGCTGACGTCCGATGGCGCAGGGCCGGCCGCGCTCGCGCGGCTACTTGCCGAGATCGGATTCGGCGCCTCGCGCATGACCGTGCTCGAAGCGCTGGGGGGTCCGCGCGAACGTCTGCGCGTAACGACGGCCGGCGACTTCGACCTCGGCGACGTCGGCGCGCTCAACACCGTCGCGATCGAGGTCGAGGCCGCGCCGGGTGCGCGCGTGCTCGCACGCACAGCCGGCCTTTCCGACGAGCTGTTCGAGCACGACGGCCAGATCACCAAGCGCGAGATCCGCGCGATCACATTGTCGGCGTTGTCCCCGCGGCGGGGCGAATTGCTCTGGGATGTGGGCGCGGGCGCGGGGTCGGTGGCGATCGAATGGATGCTGTCCGATCCGTCGATGCGCGCGGTCGCGATCGAAGCGCGCGGCGAGCGGGCGGCGCGGGTCCGCCGCAACGCCGCGGCATTCGGCGTGCCGACGCTCGAGATCGTCGAGGGCAGGGCGCCTGCGGCCTTCAACGGGCTGGCCCGGCCGGATGCGGTGTTCGTCGGCGGCGGCGCCAGCGATGCGGGTCTCCTTGACGCCGCCATGGACGCGCTCCGGCCCGGTGGCCGTCTCGTCGTCAACGCGGTGACGCTCGAAGCCGAAGCGCTGCTGCTG
>DATBSX010000091.1:0-9494 GCA_036559565.1 Steroidobacteraceae bacterium
ACGCGGGCCGAGAGCCAGCGCGCTTCGCGCGGCTGCAGGGTGCCGGGGCCGCGGACCTTGCGCTCGAGCGTTCCTTCCTTCACTTCATCGAGGTAGAGCTGCTCGCGCGCGACCGAGGGCGCGCCGGGCTCGAGCCTCGCAATGGCGAAGGCGACACCGGATAGTGCGATGGCGAGTCCCGCCACCCAGGCGAACTTCCGGTGCTTGAACTTCTCGGCGATGCGCGGGCGGTCCATCAGATCACCAGGGTCGGCACGCCGGAGAGCGCGCGAAGTTCAGGGAGTGCAGTGCGCACGTTCGGGCTCGCGCAGATCGGCCGCAGGACCCAGATCGCGAGCAGGAGGCCGATCGCGACCGCGATGAACGCGCGAGTCAACTGGACGTCCGCAGGCGATTCGTCGCGGCCCACGGCCGCTGACGAATCAACCCTGCGGTTCGGCATGGGCCTTGGCATCGGCGACCTGCACTTCACGCGTGCCGATCACTTCGACCGCCGGAAGCTGCGCGACGATGAGGTCGCCGACCGCCAGCGTCGTCGGGTTGCCGACTTCGATCACGCCGCGCGGCAGTGCGCCGCCGTGGCCGCGCTCGAGCGTCAGGCCGGTCAGCCCGACAATCACGACCGCCGCGAATGCCGCGATCCCGGTGTTGCGATTGAACAAGGTCTTCATGGCTCTCTCCTTACTCTCTGTGTCGATGCGGCTGTTGCCGCTTCCTGTCCTAGATAGAGCAAGGTCCGTGCCAAGTTGGTTTAAATGTTTATAACGCGTTGATATTGTTCTTATTATTGTTTTTGGCAGGGTTGCCGCCCAGGTGTCCGGCGAGGCTTAGCGGACGTCCGTATCCCGCTCGTGGGACACCTAAATCAGGCCCCGTCCCACATCCGGGACTAACGAAGGGGACAGTCCCCTTCATTTTTCGCGCGCGGTGATCAGCGCAGCGAATTGACAGAAATGAAGGGGACTGTCCCCTTCGTTAGTTGCTGGAGAGGTAGGGGATGGAGGACGCGGGCGGCGCGGCTTCTTCGGCCGGCGGTTCCGGCTCGGGCTCGAACTCTTGCTCTGGCTCGGGTTCAGCCTCGGCGACCGGTTCTTCGATCGCTTCGATGACTTCGGAAACTTCTTCGGCCTCGGCCGCCTCGACCCTGTCGGCGACTTCCGCGACCGGTTCCTCGATCACCGCATCGGGATCGTCGCGGCGGATCATCTCGCCGGCGAGCGCGAGGTAGGCGAGCGCGCCGCGCGAGTCCTTGTCGTGCAGCATCACGGGCACGCCGAAGGACGGCGCCTCCGCGAGCCGGACGTTCCTCGGGATGATCGTGCGGAATACCTGGTCGCCGAAATGCTCGATGAGCTGCGCCGCGACGTCGTTGGACAGGTTGTTCCGCGGGTCGAACATCGTGCGCAGGATTCCCTCGACCACCAGCTTCGCGTTCACGGAATCGCGGATCTGCTCGATCGTGCTGACGAGGCCCGAAAGCCCCTCGAGCGCGTAGTACTCGCACTGCATCGGGATCAGTACCGAGTCCGCGGCGGTCAATGCGTTGACCGTCAGTATGTTAAGTGCCGGCGGGCAGTCTATAACCATCAGGTCATAGCGGTCCCGGACCGGCGCGAGGGCCTTCTCTAACCGGTGTTCGCGCCCCGCGAGCAGCGTGAGCAGCCGCACCTCGGCCGCCGTCAGGTCCTGGTTCGCGGGCAGGAGATCGAAGCCCGCGCCCTCGATCGTGACTATCGCGTCCACGATGTTGCAGTCGCCGAGCAGCACCTCGGTGACGGACCGCTCGAGCGTGCGCTTGTCCACGCCGCAGCCCATCGTCGCGTTGCCCTGGGGATCGAGGTCGATGAGCAGCACGCGCCGCTGCATCGCCGCGAGCGAGGCGGCGAGATTGACGGCCGTCGTGGTCTTCCCGACGCCGCCTTTCTGGTTCGCAACCGCGATGATCCGCTTCATCAGGCTAAACCCTAGCAAGTTCGACGAGGCAGCGCTCGGCATCGAGACCCGGCACCCGGATCGGGTGGACAGCTCGCGCTTTCCAGCCCGCCGGCAGCGCCTTCAGCTCGTCATCCGGCACTTTACCTTTCATGGCGAGCAGCCGCCCATCCCGTCCTGCCAGGTGCCCGGCCACCCGGACGAAATCCGCGAGCGAACCGAGGGCCCGCGCGATCACGCTGTCGAACGGGCGGGCCGGCTTGTAGGACTCCGCGCGCTCCTGGACAACCTCAACATTGGGCAGCTCCAGCATCGCGGCGGCATGCCGGACGAAAGCGACCTTCTTGCCCGTGGATTCAACGAGCGTATAGCGCCGATCCAGGTCCGCGACGGCGAGCGGCAGGCCCGGAAAGCCCGCCCCGGTGCCGATATCGGCGACCTGGAGGCCCCGGATGTGGGGCAGCACCGCCAGCGAGTCGAGCAGGTGCTTGTCCACGACCTCGGCCGGGTCCTTGATCGCCGTCAGGTTGACCCGGGTATTCCATTCCGCGAGCTCGGCGACGAGCGTCAGGAGCGCCTGGACCTGCCCCGGCGCGAGCGCGAGGCCCAGCGCCTCGAGCCCCGCCGCCAGCCGCGACTCGATCGGGTCCTTCACGTCAGGCGATCTTGACGACCGTTCGGCCCTGGATCTGGTTCTTGATGTAGCCGTCGAAGGCGGACGGCAGGTCGCTGAAATCGATCGTGCGCGTCACGAGCTTGTCCAGGTGCCGCGGCTTCAGGTCCGTCGCGAGCCGCTTCCAGATCGCGAGGCGAACTTCGCGCGGCATGGACGAGGAGTTGACGCCGAGCAGGCTCACGCCGCGCAGGATGAAGGGCATCACCGTCGTTTCGAGCTTGTGGCTCGCGGCGAGGCCGATGCTGACGATGTTGCCCCAGTTGTCCACGGTCCGCGTGAGCCAGGTCAGGAGCTCGCCGCCCACGTTGTCGATCGCGCCGCCCCATAGCGCGGTCTCGAGCGGCCGCTTGCCGAGGTCGATTTCCTGGCGGCGCAGGATCCGCGACGCGCCGAGCGCCTTCAGGTGCGCATCGGCCTCGGGCTTGCCGCTCACCGCGACGACCTCGTAGCCGAGCTTCGACAGCAGGTCGATCGCGATCGAGCCGACGCCGCCCGAGGCGCCCGTCACGACAATCGGGCCCATGGAGGGCTTCTGCCCATTCTGTTCCATGCGATGGATCGCGAGGCCGGTCGTGAATCCCGCCGTGCCGAGCGCCATCGCATCGAAGGCGCTGAGTCCCTTGGGCAGCGGAATCACGGAGTCGCCCTGCGCACGCGCGTACTCCGCGTAGCCGCCATCAAGCGTCTCGGAGTGTCCGCAGCCTGTGACGAGCACCTGCTCGCCCGGCTTGTAGCGCGCATCGGTCGAGCTCGCGACTTCGCCCGCGAGGTCGATGCCGCCGTTCAGCGGGTACTTGCGCAGGATCTTGCCGGCGCCGGTCGCGGCGAGCGCGTCCTTGAAGTTGATGCTCGAGTACTTCACGCGGATGACGACGTCGCCCGCCGTGAGGGCGTCGACGCTCATCTGCTCGAAGCCCGCGGCGATCTTGCCTTCGCGCTCGTGAATCCGGAATGCCTTGAATGCGTTCATGTCACTTCCTGTCCAGCCAGTGCTCGAGGCCCTGGCAATTGAGTTCAACGTCGTCGTCGAGGAGCCGGTGCCGGAGCCCATCGTCGCGCGGAAAACCGTGCGCGTCGAGCCAGGTCGCCATCATCGCAAACATGCCATGCCGCAACTCGGCCGCGCGATCATCCGCGTCGCGATAGCGCAGCGCGAGGTCCACGTAGGCGACCACGCGCTCCTTCATCTCGCGCGAGAGGCGTGCGAGGTCGCGGACTTCCGCGTAGTGCGTGAGGAACACCGAGCGCGGTGCGTAGGACATGATCCGGTCGACGGAGAGGCACAGCGCCTCCGGGTCGAAGTGCACGGGCGTCGTCGTCGGGATGATGAACTCGCGGCCCTCCACGTCGAAGTCGCGGTACGACAGGCCGAAGGTGTCGCCCGTGAAGAGGAGCTCATGCTTCTCGTCGACGATGCAGTAGTGATGCAGGGCGTGCCCGGGCGTGTGGATCAGCTCGAGGCGGCGCTTTCCGAGCGTGACCGTCGCGCCGTCCTCCGGCTGGAAGATGCGTGCCGCATCGATCGGCACGATCTCGCCATAAAGCTCGCGATAACGCGCCTCACCGTACACGGCGATCGAGCCCGCGATCAGCTTGGACGGCTCGACGAGGTGGCGCGCACCGCGCGGGTGCACGGCGCAGCGCGCATTCGGCAGCTCGCGCATGAGCGCACCGGCCCCGCCCGCGTGATCGAGGTGCACATGCGTCGCGAGCACCCAGTCGACCTGCGCGCGGTCGATACCCTTGTACTCGAGCGCGGCGATCAGGTTCGACACCGAATGCGTCGTGCCCGTATCCACGAACGCAGCGCGGCCGTCATCCACGATGAGGTGCGAGGCCGCGAGCCTCGGGCGGACGTAGTCCGTGTCGATCGCCGTGATGCCGGCGCGGAACTCGGTCAGTTTCGAGGCGATGTCACGCACGGCACGACCATGGCAAGGAATGCATGGAATTCACGCATGAACGTCGTGAGGAATTCGCGGGTGGAATCATCGCTGACGTTGCCCTCGTCGTCGATGAGGCCTTTGGCGAACTGGATGTAGGCCTCGGGCGAGTTCATCTGCGGCGAATTGCAGAAGCTGAGGATGCTGCGCAGCTGCTGCTGGGCAACCGCGGTGCCGATCTTCCCGGGCGAGGTCCCGATGACGGCCGAGGGCTTGTGTGCGAAGGAATTCTTGCCGGAGGGCCGGCTCGCCCAGTCGATCGCGTTCTTGAGCGCGCCCGGGAGGCTGCGGTTGTATTCCGGCGTCACGAAGAGAACGCCGTTGCAGGGCTCGAGGGCTTTCTTGAATGCCTTCGCGGACTCCGGGAAATCGGCGTCGTAGTCATAGCTGTAGAGCGGCAGGTCCCGGATCGGGATCTCGACGAACTCGATGTCGCCGGGCGACAGCCTGATCAGCGCCTTTGCGAGCTTCCTGTTGATCGAAGCCTTCGCGAGGCTGCCGATGATGTAGCCGACTTTGTAGGTTGCCATGGGACCTCCGTTGTCATGATCGCATGCCGGGCGGTTAGAATCCGCGCATGAAAAAACTCCTCTTTCTCCTCGTCCTGCTGTCCTTCAACACCGGCGCGGCCGAGGTCGAGCGCGTCACCCGCGGCAACCTCGCGATCGAGGGCATCCCGGAGATCCCCCCGGAACTCATGCAGCGGATGCGCCGCTATCAGTTTGCGCGCAGCGCCCTGTTCTCGGGCTGGACCGCGGACGGGCGGATCGCGATCAGCACGCGTTTCGGCAACACGAGCCAGATCCACATCGTCGACAAGCCGATGGGCGCACGGCGCCAGATCACTTTTTTCGACGAGCCGATCAACGGCGGCGACTGGTCCCCGACGGGCGCGCGCAAGGGCATGATCTACACGCGCGACACCGGCGGCGACGAGAACTACCAGCTCGAGTACCTGGATCCGGCGAGCACCGACCCGGTGCGGCTTACCAACGGGCAGGGCCGCGCGGACACGGGGCTGTGGTCGCCGGACGGCACGCAATACGCATTCCAGTGGACGGTCCGCACCGGCGCCGCGTCCGACGTCTACCTCGACGACCCGCTCGACAAGCGCGCGCCCGACATGGTGTTCGAGGCGCCCGAGGTCGGCTGGAATGCGGTCGACTGGTCCCCGGACGGGAAGTCGCTGCTGCTCGAGCACTACGTCTCGGCAAATGAAAGCTACCTGTGGGTTTACGATCTCGCGTCGCATGCGAAGCGGGAGATCGAGCCATCGAAGGTCAAGGCCGCGCGCGGCGGTAATTTCTCGCGCGACGGCAAGGGCGTGTACATCGCCTCGGACCTCGGGAGCGAGTTCCGCACGCTGCGCTACGTGGATCTCGCGACCGGCAAGGTCACGCCGCTCACCGACCACATCAAGTGGGACATCGATGAATTCGTGCTCTCGCGCGACGGGCGCTATCTCGCCTACATCGCGAACGAGGACGGCGCGAGCCGGCTTGGCGTGATGGATCTCGTTCAGCACGCCGACCTGATTCCGCCGAAGCTGCCGTACGGCGTCATCGGCTCGCTGGGCTTCGACCCGGCGAGCCAGCGGCTTGCCTTCAGCCTGCAGACGGCGAGCGCACCGTACGACGTCTGGGTGTGGACGCTTGCGGACGGCGCCTTTGAGCGCTGGACGGAAAGCGAGATCGGGCCGCTCGATGCCAGGAAGCTCGTGTCGCCGGCGCTCGTGCACTACTCGACGTTCGACAAGGTGGACGGCAAGCCGCGCGAGATCCCGGCCTGGGTGTATAAGCCCGTGGGCGCGGGGCCGTACCCGGTGTTGATCAGCATCCACGGCGGACCGGAAGCCCAGGCGCAGCCGACGTTCAGCACGTCGGTCCAGCAATGGGCGGTGGAGCTCGGCTACGCCGTGATCGCGCCGAACGTGCGCGGTTCGAGCGGCTACGGCAAGACGTACCTCGAGCTCGACAACGCCATGAAGCGCGAGGACTCGGTGAAGGACATCGGCGCGCTGCTCGACTGGATCGCGACGCAGCCCGACCTCGACGCGAAGCGCGTGGTCGTCATCGGCGGTTCTTACGGCGGCTACATGTCGCTCGCGTCGATGACGCACTACAACGACCGGCTGCGCGGCGGCATCGACATCGTCGGCATCAGCAACTTCGTCACCTTCCTCGAGAGCACGGCGGAGTACCGGCGCGACCTGCGCCGGCCGGAATACGGCGATGAGCGCGACCCGAAGATGCGCGAGTTCTTCCAGAAGATCTCGCCGCTCACGAGCGCCGACAAGATCACCAAGCCCATGCTCGTCATCCAGGGCAAGAACGACCCGCGCGTGCCGGTGACGGAGGCGGAACAGATGGTCGCGAAGTTCCGTGCGAACGGCAGCGAAGTCTGGTACCTGCTCGGGCTCAACGAGGGCCACGGCTTCCAGAAGCGCGACAACATCGACTACTACCAGTGGGCGGTGGCGCTGTTCCTGGAGAAGCTGAAACAGTAAAAATGAAGGGGACTGTCCCCTTCATTTTTTCGCATTCAGGCCAGCAGGTCGGACCAGTCGGGGTGACGGTCGAACAGGTCGACCACGAAGGGGCAAGTCGGCCGGATGCTGAAGCCCTCGCGGCGCGCGTCGGCGACCAGGCGCTCGACCAGCTGCGTGGCGATGCGGCGATGGCGCAGCGGAACCGGCGTCAGCGTGTGATCCGCGACGAAGACGTTGGAGTCGGCGCGGACGAAGGTCAGCTCCGCCTCGCCCGGGAATCCCTCGACCCTGGCGACGTAGCGGCCGCCCGTCGCGTCCATCTCGCGCGTGATGCTGACCTTTTCCATGGTCGCGCGCGCCCTGGCCGCTTCAGTCGTGCTTGGGCGTCTGCAGCCCCGGCTGGCTGGAGAAGAATGCCGCGAGCGCATGGATCTCGTCCTGCGTCAGCTGCTGCGCGAACGGCTGCATGATCGGGTTCTTGCGCTTGCCGAGCCGATAGTCGTTCAGCGCCTGCGCGATGTAGTCCGCGTGCTGGCCGGCAAGGTTCGGGTACTCGTCCATCATCCCGACGCCGTTCTTGCCGTGGCAGGCGGCGCAGGTCGCCGCCTTCTCCGGCGGCGTGCCGACGACGGCCGCGCCCGAGTCCATCGTCGCGAGAGAACTGAAGTACGCCGCGAGGTCGAGGCGATCCTGGTCGGACAGCGTGTTCGCGAACCCGCGCATCGTCGGGTGCCAGCGGGCGGCGTCCTTGTACTCCGTCAGCGCGGAGACGATGTAGGCCTTGTGCTGGCCGCCGAGCTTCGGAACCGAGTACTTCGGGTACGAGTTCTTGTAGTTCGGGATGCCGTGGCAGCCGAGGCAGCTGTAAGCCAGCTTCTGGCCGCTCGCGGCGTTGCCATTGGCATGCGCGGCCAGCGACACGGCCGCCAGCAGTGCGGCGGCGGCGAGCGATTTAGCGTGGCGGTTCAAGGGCTTTGAACTCCGGTTGAGCGCCGGGAATGTTAAGGGGCGCGGGCCCGAATTGCCACCGGGGACTCCCGGCGTATAGTTTCCAGCGCGATGGCCAGAAAGCCGGCCTGAAATTCCAGGAGACCGCAGTGGCAAAAAGGACGACGCACCGCAGCAGTTCCGGCACCAAGCTCTACGCGGTGCGCGACAAGCAGGGCCGGTTCAAGGACATCCAGACCTACAAGCGCGCCCACGGCCAGGACGTCCGCCGCAAGGCGAAAAAAGAAAAGTGATCGCCACCCGCGGCTGCGCTTACAGCGCGGCCGCGATGTCGTTCATCAATCCGTTGTCCCGCGGCTTGACCGTCGGCGCGTAGCGGCGGAGCAGCTTGCCGTCGCGCCCGATCAGGAATTTCTCGAAATTCCACTGGATGTCGCCGGCGTGGCCGTTCGCCGGGTCGGTGAGCCACGCGTACAGCGGGTGGCGCCCGGCGCCGTTCACCTCGAGCTTCGCGCTCAGCGGGAACGTGACGCCGTAGTTCGTCGAGCAGAACGCCTGAATTTCCTCCTCGCTGCCCGGCTCCTGCGCGCCGAACTGGTTGCAGGGGAAGCCGACGACGGCGAAGTCCTCGTCCGCAAGTTCCTCGTGAAGTCCCTCGAGGTCCGTGTACTGCGGCGTCAGGCCGCACTGGCTCGCGACGTTCACCGCGAGCAGGACCTTGCCCTTGAGGCCGGCAAGAAAGTCAGTCGTGCCGTCGATCGCGTTCAGCTTGAAGTCGTAGAAGTTTTTCATGTCAGGGAATCTCCGGTGCCTGGGGGAGCCAGACGGTGACGATGGCGCCGCCGCCCTCCCGGTTGGCGATGGCGAGACGCCCGCCGTGCGCGTCCACGATCTCGCGGCAGAGCGTGAGGCCGAGGCCCGTGCCCTTGGGCTTGGTCGAATAGAACGGCAGCAGCGCATCGCGCAGCACGTCGTCGGTGAGCCCGCTGCCGCGGTCTTTCACCTCGATCGCAACGCCGCCGGCGCGCTCCGTCACGGTGAGCGTGACCTCGTCCTCCGGCGATCCCGACTCGATCGCGTTCTTCACGAGGTTGATCAGCACCTGCTCGACCTGCGTGGCGTCGATCCATGCCTGTGCCTGCGGCAGCGGCTGCACGACGCGGAACGCGAGGCTGTCGTTGAGCCCCGCCAGCAGCGGGCCCCAGGCGACCGATGCCGGCCGCGGCCGCGGCAGCTTCGCGAATCGCGCGTAGCCGTCGATGAAGGTCGCGAGGTGCGAAGCGCGCTCCTCGATCGTCGAGAAGACGCGTGCGAGACGCTCCGTATCCGGCGCGAGCGCGAGCTGCTGGCCGGAGTGCGCAAGCGAGCTGATCGGCGCGAGGGAGTTGTTGAGCTCGTGCGCGATCACGCGGATCACCTTCTTCCAGATCGCGACTTCCTGCGCCGCCATCTCGCGGGTGAGCTGCTTGAAGAGCAGCAGGCGGTGCGGCTGGCTGTTCAGCGTGAA
>DATBSX010000092.1:0-3410 GCA_036559565.1 Steroidobacteraceae bacterium
CAGCATCTTGAGCTGCGCTTCCTGCGCGAGCGCGGACTGCCGGAGCGTCGCCTCGCGCTCGAGCTGCAGGCGTTCGTAGAACTTGACGCCGTAGTAGAGCCCGGTCCAGCACAGCAGGAGCGCCATCGAGGACAGCGTGCCGACGAAGATTTCGAGCGGCTGCGACGGGTGCTCCTGCGCCCACTCCGGCTTGACGATCCCCATGTAGGCGGTGTTGATGATGGCGCGCCAGCCGAGCGCGACGATCCAGCAGGCGATCGGCGAGCCGATGATCATCGCGCGCGGACCCACGGCCCAGAGCCAGCGGTACAGCCAGCGCAGCGGCGCCGAAAGCAGGAAGCCTGCCGCGGCGGCGATCCCGATCACCTGGACGTAGCCGGGCTCCTTGCCGTAGACCGCCGAGCCGACAAACTGCGCGAGCCCGTACGCGCTCCAGCCGAGCGTGTGCAGGCCCCAGAACAGGAGGCTGCGGTTGCCGCGCAGGAGGTCGACGTTCATCGCGACAACTTATTCAAGATTCACGGGCGCGCGCAACGGCCCGTCCCGCCGGGAGAACGGCTGGTCGCAGGAATCCGGGTGGCGCGCCATGAACTAGTCGTACTGGCGCGCCGCGGCCGCAAGCTCGCTCGCGACGCGCTCGCGCAGTGCCGGCGGTGAGAGGACCTCGACGCCGGCGCCGTGACGGAGCAGGTCCATCACGAGTTCGTGCTCGCGGCTGTAGGGAAGCTCGAGCACGTAGCTGCCGTCGGCCTCGATGCGGCCGACCTGCTTCGAGTGCCAGACCTCGTCGGCGACCCAGCGCGCGCTGTCCGGCGTGAAGCGCAGCACCGCGGTCTCGGTCTCGGCGCCCGCGAAAATGCCGTAGCCCGCGCCGAGCACCCGGTCGAGCGCGGCGTCCGGCACTTCGCGCGCCGGCGCTTCGGTGACTCGCGCCTGGCGGATCGCATCCACTGCAAAGGTCCTGAGGTCCTTGCGCGTGTGGCACCAGGCATCCAGGTACCAGTTGTAGCGGTAGTGCACGAGCCGCTGCGGCGACACGGTCCGTTCGGTGATGCCGCCGTCGCCGCGCTTCAGGTGACGGATGGAGACCTGCTTGCGCGTCAGGAGCCCGAGCGAGAGCGCCTCGAACACGTCGCGGTTGACGCGCCGCGACCCGAGTGCCAGCACGCGGATGCGGCGGCGGATCTCCGAATGGCCGTGGTCCTTGCCTTCGAGCAGTGCGGCGAGGCGCGTGCGCAGCGGCGCGAGCTGGCGCGCAAGGCCGCCGCCGCCCAGCGTGCCGAGCAGGTGGTCGATCTCGAGCAGCGCGTAGATTTCCGCGGGACTGAACCAGACGCCGGGCAACTCGGCCTGCTCGGCCGCCGGGTCGAGGACATAGGCCGCGCGCTCGCGCGACCAGACGATCGGGACGTTGAGGCGGTCGCGCAGGTACTCGATGTCGCGCTTGAAGGTCGCGTGCGAGATCTCGAGGTCCTCCTCGATCTCGCGCCGCGAGAGCGATCCCTTCTCGACCAGCCGCTGGCGGATGCGATAGAAGCGCTCAGTGCGATCCACGGTTCAGTTCGCCGGGACCACGCGCAGGATTTCGCCGGCGTCCTCGTCGGTGACGAGGTAGAGCGCGCCGTCGGGTCCCTCCCGCACGTCGCGCACGCGCTTGCCGATCGCATAACGCTCTTCGTGGTTGACCTTGCCGTCCGGCGTGACCTCGAGCCGCACGAGCTGCTGGGCTGCGAGCGCGCCGACGAAGAGCTGCCCCTTCCAGGCCGGGAAGCCGTGCCCGTCGTGAAACGTCATGCCGGAGGGCGCGATGGACGGCACCCAATAGTGGATCGGCTGCTCCATGCCCGCCTTCGCCGTGCCTTCGCCGATCGCGGGGCCGCTGTACTCGCGCCCGTAGGTGATTATGGGCCAGCCGTAGTTCTTGCCGGCCGCGGGGATGTTTATTTCATCGCCGCCGCGCGGCCCGTGCTCGATCTCCCAGAGCTGGCCCGTGTCGGGGTTCAGCGTCGCGCCCTGCGAGTTGCGGTGGCCGTAAGACCAGATCTCCGGCAGCGCGTCCTTGCGGCCGACGAAGGGATTGTCCGGCGGCACGCCGCCATCCGCCGTGATGCGCAGGATCTTGCCGAGGTGTGTCGACAGGTCCTGCGCCTTGGGCCGCTCGGAATTCCGCTCGCCCGTCGTCACGAACAGGTTGCCGTCGCGCGCGAACACGAGCCGCGAGCCGAAATGCTGCTTGCTCGCGACCTTGGGCTGCTGGCGGAAGATGACCTTGAGGTCGGCAAGCCGGCCGCCGTCCAGGCGCGCGCGCGCGACGGCGGTCCCATTCGTATCTCCCTCCCCAGGCTCGGCATACGAGAAATAAATCGTCGAATTGCTCGCGAACGCCGGATCGAGGATCACGTCGAGCAGGCCCCCCTGTCCATCGGCGTATACCGCGGGCAAGCCGGCGATCGGATCCGACAGCGCGCCTTCGCGTGTGACATACCGCAGGCGTCCGGGCCGCTCGGTGACGAGCATGCGTCCGTCGGGCAGGAATGCGAGCGACCAGGGATGCTCGAGCCCGTGGGCGACCTTCGTCACCGTGATCTTCGTCTCGCCGCTCGGCGCGACCTGGGGCGCGTCCTGGCAGGCGCCGGTGGCGGCCGCGGCCAGGAGGACGGGGAGCAGGCACCGGGACAAAGCCATGGGGATCCTCATCGTGGTCGAGTCCGCGGACTCAGGCAGCGGCAATGCGCGTGATGATGTAGCCGCCGGACTTCGCGTCGAACTCGAGGTCGATCAGCTTGCGCTCGCGCGCCTCCTCGAGAAGGTTGCCGAAGGACTTGAAGCCGTAGTAGCTCTCGTTGAAGCCGGGCTTCCTGCGCTTGATCGCCTGCTTGACCATCGAGCCCCAGACCTTTTCCTCGGCGTCGCGCTCCGCGAACAGGTCCTCGGCCGTCTCCATCAGGAGCTCGATGCCCTCGTGGCGGCGGTCCTCGGACCCGGGCGCCGCCTTGGGCGCGGTCTTCGCGACTTTCTCCTTGCGCGCGCTCTTCGCGCGGCCCTCGGCCCGCACCAGGTCGTCGTAGTAGATGAATTCGTCGCAGCCGCTGATCAGCAGGTCGGACGTCGAGTTCTTGACGCCGCAGCCGACCACGATCTTGTTGTTCTCGCGGAGCTTCGAGACGAGCGGCGAGAAATCCGAGTCGCCGCTGATGATCACGAAGGTATCGACGTGCGACTTCGTGTAGCAGAGGTCGAGCGCATCCACGACGAGGCGGATGTCGGCGGAATTCTTGCCGGCCTGCCGCACGTGCGGGATCTCGATCAGCTCGAACGCGGCCTCGTGCATGCCGCGCTTGAAATCGTGGTAACGCTCCCAGTTGCAGTAGGCCTTCTTGACGACGATGTTGCCCTTGAGCAGCAGCCGC
>DATBSX010000093.1:0-10419 GCA_036559565.1 Steroidobacteraceae bacterium
CCTGCTGCAACCGCTGGTCGAGAACGCGATGAAGTACGCGATTGCGCCGCGCGAGCAGGGCGGTGCGGTCACCGTCATCGCCGGCATCGAGGGCGGCGGGCTCCGGCTCGCCGTCGTGGACGACGGCCCCGGCCTGCCGCCCGCCGTCGCGAACGCCAACGGCCGCGGGGTCGGCTTGCGCAACACGCGGGAACGGCTCAAGGTCCTGTACGGTGACGCGCACTCGGTCGAGGTGGCGGACGCATCGCCGGGACTGCGCGTCGAGATGCGGCTGCCGCTGGAGATCTAGGCCGATGGCCGGACCGATTCGCGCGATCATCGTCGACGACGAGCCGCTTGCGCGCCGCGGGCTCGAATTGCGGTTGCGGGACCTGAAGGACTTCGAGATCGTCGCGCAGTGCGCCAATGGCCGCGAGGCCATCGAGGCCGTCGCGTCGCAGGCGCCCGACCTCATGTTCCTCGACATCGAGATGCCGGGCATCGACGGCTTCGAGGTCCTGCGCCGGGTGCCGCAGTCCAGCATGCCGATGGTGGTTTTCGTCACCGCCTTCGACCGCTACGCGATCGATGCCTTCGACGCCCACGCGCTCGACTACCTGCTGAAGCCGCTCGTGGACGAGCGGCTCGAGCGGACGCTCGCGCACGTGCGCGAGCATTTCGCGCAGCGCAATTCCGTCAGGCACCGCGAGCAGCTGGTCGCGCTGCTCGCGCGCGTCACGGGGGCCGGCGAGCTCGACGCCGAGGAGCTCATTGCGCGCGGGACCGCCGGGATGCCGCGCCGGTTCCCGGAAATCCTCCCGATCCGGCTGGGCCGCGAGACCGTGCGCCTGCCGGTCGCGGCCATCGAATGGGTGGACGCCGCGGGCGACTACATGTGCGTGCATGCGGAAGGGCGGACGCACGTCGTGCGCGCGACGATGAAGCAGTTCGAGGAGCGCCTCGACCCGGCCGATTTCCAGCGCATCCACCGCTCGACGATCGTCAATGTCCGCCGCATCAGGAAGCTGAAGCCGCATACCAACGGCGAATACTTCCTGACGCTCGACGGCGGGCACGAGCTGAAGCTGAGCCGCAGCTACCGCGACCGGCTCGAGCGCATCCTCGGCAAGGAATGACGTCGCCGCCTGGCAGGCCGTGAACGAGCGCTGAGTGCGTGGCGGCTAGCTGATTTCCTTCAGCCGGTCCGCCGGGACCTTCGGGAACGGCGGGAACTCCTGCGATGCGCCGGCGAAGAGCGCCACCGTCTTTTCCGCGCGCCGCGTCCCGTCGTGGATGGCAATCCGGTGCGGGTTTCCCGGCTCGTATCCGTCCCACAGCGAAACGCCGGCGTACGCGCCGTCCTTGCGCAGGATGTAGTAGGTCATGTCCATGAAGCGCAGCTTTTTCTCGTCACCGCCGTAGTTCCGCACGATGCGCTTTAGCGCGTCCATGCCGGCGTCGTGAGGCGACATGCCGCGTCGCATGTTCTCCACGATCGTATGTGCGCCCGCCACCTTGATGTTCTCCTCCCCGCTGCCGGTCGCGCCTGCCGAGCCGACGTCCTGGTCGGTGTAGCAGCCTGCGCCGATGATTGGTGAATCCCCGAGGCGCCCCGGCAGCTTGTAGGCGAGGCCGCTCGTCGTCGTGATGCCGGACATCTCGCCTTTCTCATTGAGCGCGGAGCAGTGGATCGTCCCGGTCGGAGGGAACAGGACCTTGTGGACCGCGGCAGCCCTGAATTCGGGTTCGATCCCGAGGTCGGCGGCGCGCTGCGTGAGCCGGAGAACGCCTTGCTGCCACGAATCGTTCGCCGCGATGTTTTCCGGTGCCCGCCAGTCCGGATGGGCGAGTCCCGGCCCCCACCAGTCGTCGCTCGAGTGAAACTCCTTCCACAGCAGCCACGTCTTGCGCGAGCGCTCGGTCAGGAGGTTCTCGCGGGGGAAGCCCATCGCGACCGCGAACCGCTCGGCGCCTTCGCCGACCAGCATCACGTGGCCCGTGTGCTCGATGACCGCCTTTGCGACCAACGAGACGTTCCGGATATTGCGCACGCCGCCGACCGATCCCGCCCGGCGAGTAGGGCCGTGCATGCAGCAGGCATCCAGCTCGACAACGCCTTCCTCGTTGGGCAGGCCGCCGAGTCCCACGCTGTCGTCCTTGGGATCGTCCTCCGGACCCTTGACGACGCGGATGGCGGCGTCGAGCGTATCGCCGCCGCCCTTCAGGAAATCGTATGCCGCATCCAGGTGCTCGAACCCATTGCCCGCGGAAACGATGATGGGGCGCTTGCCCGCCGCTGCCGTTGACCCGGAGGCTTGCGCGGCGCCCTGCGCCGTTTCCGCGCCTGCAACGCCCAGGGCAACCGAACCGGCCACCGTGGTCGTGATGAAGCCTCGCCGTGAGATGTGCATGTTCACTCCTGAAGTGCGGGTGGAAGGCCGCAGCCTACTGCTTCAACGCCCAGTCGACGACGGTTGACTGGATCATTTCCCCGAGCCCGTTCTGCGCCCCGGGATGATTCACGAAGACGACGACCGCATAGACCTTGCCGGTCTTTCCCGTGACGTAGCCCGCGAGGCAGCTGACGTCTTTCAGCGTGCCCGTCTTCATGCGGACGCGACTCGGGTCTTCCACGTTCTGGAAACGCTTCTCGAGCGTGCCGTCGAGCCCGCCGAGCGACAGCGAAGTCAGGAATTCGGGTGCGAAACGGCTCTGGCGCGCGCCGATCAGGAGCTTCGCCATGCTATCCGCGGAGATCCGCGCTTCGCGCGAGAGGCCCGAGCCATTGCCGATGACGAGTTCCGGGAGCACGAGCCCGCGGGTCTTGAGCCAGTCGACGATGGTCTCCTGTCCCGCGGCCGTCGTCGCCGGAGTGCCGTGCATTTCGGCCGCAAGCGCGAGCAGGAGCGAGCGCGCCATCATGTTGCTGGAGTACTTGTTGGTGACGCGCACGATCTCGGAGAGCGGTTCGGACTCGTGCGTGAGCAGGAGGCGCGCGGCCGGCGGCGTCGGCGCGCGCAGCATCCCGCCGCGGAACTGGCCGCCCTGCTGGCGCCAGAGCGTGACGAACGTGCCGTAGGCGTACTGCGCCGGGTCCATGATCGCGAGCCGCTGCGACTGCGGCCCGCAGCTCGCGGACAGCCGGCCGGTCGCGACCACGCGGTCGGGCCTCGCCGGCTCGATCGCATAGGAAACCTGGCTGTTGCGGCCGACGCAGCGGCCGGTCACGAGCTTCACGCGATTGTCGACGACGAGTCCATCGGGGTACGGCTGGATCGTGATGTCGACGCCGTTGCCGTCGTCGGCCGGACGGATCGTGAAGTCGGACGACTGCCAGTTGACCAGCATCGCGTCCGGCAGCACGTTGTAGGTCTTCCAGAATTTGCCGTCGAAGTCCTCGGGCCGCTCATTGAGTGCGCTGAAGCGCGTCTGGTCGATGACGATGTCGCCTTCGATCACGCGCAGCCCCGTCTGCCGGAGGTCGTTCACGAACCGCCACCAGCGCTCGATCGTCAGCATCGGGTCGCCGCCGCCTTGCAGGTACAGGTTCCCCTTCAGCACGCCCTTGACCACGGGCACGTCGGTCCAGGCGCGCGTCTTCCATGCGTAGGCGGGGCCGAGCAGGTCGAGTGCCGCCCAGGTCGGCAGGATCTTCATCGTGGACGCGGGCGAGCGCGGCATGGCGGCATTGAGTTGCAGGACGGTGCTGCTGCTGGCGGCGTCGCGCACGACGATGCTGACGCTCGACTCCGGCACCGACTCCCGCGTCAGGACGGAGCGTGTCCCGGCCGGCAGGTCGTCGGCGAGGGCGCCCGTCGCCAGGGCCATCCCGAGCACGAGGGAGGGGAATCGGATCCTCATTTGGTGCAATACTAATGTGCATGGATGCAACTTGCAGGAATCGGGGCAGTCTGAACGCTGCAGCCAAACTTCATTTCGGAGCATCCATGAATACGCCAATGCGCCGGCTCTGGCCGGCGGTGTTGCTCGCCCTCGTCGTCGCCTGCACGGAGCGCGCGCCCGTCGCGCAGGAAGCGCCGGCGCCGGCTGCGGGAGCGCAGGGCGCCTCCTCCGCGGCGGCACCGGCCGTCGCCGCCGTGGGCGGCCTGCCGAACTTCTCCGCGCTCGTCGAGGCCTATGGCCCCGCCGTCGTCAACGTCAGCACGATTGCGGCCGCGCATGAAGTCAGCGACGGGCAGCCGGAGATTTCGCCCGACGATCCGCTCTATGACTTCTTCCGCGGCTTCGGCTTCGGCGGGCCGCGCGGCGGACGCGCGCCGCCTGCGCGCGGCGAGGGCTCCGGCTTCGTCATCAGCGCCGACGGTTACATCCTCACCAACGCCCATGTCGTGGACGATGCGAGCGAGGTGACGGTGCGCACGACGGACCGGCGCGAATACCGCGCCAAGGTCGTCGGAATCGACACGCGCACGGACGTCGCGCTGCTCAAGATCGACGCGAAGAACCTGCCGGTCGTCCAGGTCGGCGACCCGCATGGCCTGAAGGCGGGGGAGTGGGTCATCGCCATCGGCTCGCCCTTCGGTTTCGAGAACTCGGTGACCGCCGGCATCGTCAGCGCGACCGCGCGCTCGCTCGGCGACACCTACACGCCCTTCATCCAGACGGACGTCGCCGTGAACCCTGGCAATTCCGGCGGCCCGCTCTTCAACCTGAAGGGCGAGGTCGTCGGCATCAACTCGCAGATCTACAGCCGCACGGGCGGTTACCAGGGCGTCTCGTTCGCCATCCCGATCGACGTCGCGATGAACGTGAAGGACCAGCTGGTCACCACCGGCCACGTGGAGCGCGGGCGTATCGGGGTCACGATCCAGGAAGTGAACCAGGCGCTCGCGGACTCGTTCAAGCTTTCGCGTCCGCGCGGCGCGCTCGTGAGCCAGGTCGAGAAAGGCGGCCCCGCCGCCGACGCGGGGCTGAAGCCCGGCGACGTGATCCTCGCCGTGGACGGGCATGACATCGAGCGCTCGAGCGAACTGCCGCCGCTGGTCGCCGCGATCAAGCCCGGAAAGCAGGCGACGCTGACGGTCTGGCGCGACAAGTCGGAGCGGAGCGTGCGCATCAAGGTCGGCGAGCTGCAGGAAGAGCCCGCGGTCGCGATGCGCGACGCGAAGCAGAACGGCGAGGATACCGGCAAGCTCGGGCTCGCAGTGCGCCCGCTGACGGGCGACGAGCGCGAGGAGCTGCACACGACGGGCCGGCTCGTGGTCGAGGGCTCCGACGGGCCGGCTGCGATCGCGGGCGTCGAGCGCGGGGACGTGATCCTTGCGGTCAACGGCGCCGCGGTTGACTCGGTCGGCGCGTTCCGCACGGCGGTCAACGCCTCCGGCGCAACGGTCGCACTCCTGATCCAGCGCGACAACGCCCAGATCTTCGTGCCCGTTCGGATCGATTCCTGATGGTGCGCGCAGCCGCCGCGACGCTGGGCCTCCTGCTCGTCGCGGCGAATGCGCCGTCCCTGTCCGCCGAATCCCCGCACGCGCCCGGCTCGACGTTTCGGGATTGCGACGACTGCCCGGAGGTGGTCGTGGTCCCGGCCGGCAGCTTCATGATGGGAACGCCGCGCGCCGTGCCCGCACGCGGCGCTGACGCCGCCGAGGGCGATGCGGTCGTCGTCGACATCGCGCGCCCCTTCGGGCTCGGCCGCCATGAAGTGACGCGCGGCGAGTACGCACGCTTCATCGAAGACAGCGGTCATGAGCCGCAGGCCGGCTGCCGTGTCTGGGACCCCGCGATATCGCGCTTCAGTGAAGACGGCCGCCGCGGCTTCGCCGACATCGCGACACCCGCATCGCCCACGGACGACCTGCCGGCGAGCTGCGTGTCCTTTGCCGACGCGCAGGCCTACGTGCAATGGCTCTCGTCGAAGACCGGTGCGCGCTATCGCCTTCCGTCGGAAGCCGAATGGGAATATGCGGCGCGTGCGGGCAGCCGCACTCTCAGGCCCTGGGGCGATGACGCCGGGGTCGGATGTGATTTTGCCAACACCTACGACCTCGTGGCCGCCGCGCGCTATCGCCTCGGCTGGCCCGAGGCGCCTTGCCGCGATGGTTATGCCGACCTCGCGCCGGCCGGCCAGTTCACCGCGAACGCATTCGGCCTGCAGGACATGATCGGCAACGTCCGCGAGTGGGTGCAGGATTGCGCGACGGCAAGCTACGTCGGCCGTCCGCGCGACGGCCGCGCCTGGGAATGGATCGGCGGCTGCGGCGAGCGCGTGCAGCGCGGCGGCAGCTGGCTTACGCCGCCGGACGAAAGCCGAAGCGCCTGGCGTACGTCGGCTCCCGTCGCGGAGCACGCAAGCGACACCGGCTTTCGTGTCGCGCTCGACCTGGCTTCGAAGGAGCGTGAGGAGAAATGAGGGCCGCATTCCTCGCCGCGGCCCTGTCGCTGGCAGCAATGCCCGCGACACCGCAGACGGCGCCTGCGGAATCGCCGCGCGACTGCGACACCTGTCCCGATCTCGCGCTGGTGCCGCCGGGGCAGTTCATGATGGGCTCGGCGCCCGACGCGCCGGAACTCGACGCCGCGACCGGCGAATCGCCGGCGGTCGAGCTCTCGTTCTCGCGCCCGTTCCTGATCTCGAGCCGCGAGGTCACGGTGGGCGAGTTCCGCCGCTTCGTCGAGGCGACCGGCGCCAAGTCGGTCCCGGGGTGCCGTGTCTGGTCCGGCGGCCAGTGGGTACAGGACCGTGATCGCAGCTGGCGCGACCCGGGCTTCGCCTCCGCGCCGCGCGACGACGAGCCGGTCGTCTGCGTGAGCTGGGACGATGCGCATGCCTATGCCGACTGGCTCTCGAAGCAAAGCAGCAAGCACTACCGCCTGCCGAGCGAGGCCGAGTGGGAATACGTCGCGCGCGGCGGCACATCATTCCCGCGCTACTGGGGCGAGCACGATTCGCGCGAGGACCTGGCGCTCTCGCTCGCCTGCGACTACGCGAACGTCTACGACGCCTCGGCCGTGGATGCGCAGCACTTCCCCTATCCGAATGCGCGCTGCAGCGACCGCGCCAGCGGCCTTGCGCCGGTCGCGCAGTACAAGTCGAACGCCTTCGGCGTCTACGACATCATCGGCAATGCGCGCGAGTGGGTCATGGACTGTTTCACGGCGAGCTATGCGGGGCGGCCGCAGGACGCGCGCGCCTGGACCTGGCAGGGCGGCTGCGAACAGAAGAGCGTTCGCGGCGGCTCCTGGGCGAGCCGGCCGCGCGATGCGCGTGCACCGGCGCGCAGTGCCGAACTGGCCTCGCACCGCCAGTCAGACCTCGGATTCCGCGTCGCCCGCGACTACGAGTAAGGGTGCCGGGTCGTACATTTCGTACATCCCAACCGGAATGTACGAAATGTACGACCCGGCACCTCAGAGCCGGATCTTCTTCCAGGCCCCGTTCTTCCAGCGGAACCAGAGTGCGGTGCCGATCGCGACCACGTAGACGAGGATTGCGCACCAGCCGCCGACCGCGCCGAGCCCGAAGCCCGGCGCGGAGTCGAACCAGCCCTGGCCCGGCCTGAACGTGAGCAGGTGCGTGAGGGGCAGGAAGAGCAGCGTGCCGCAGGCGAGCACGATCAGCGCCGGCACGCGCGCATCGCCCGCGCCGCGCAGGCAGAACGCGCTGGCGAAGTTGACGCCGTCGAAGAACTGGTAGGCCGCGGCGAGCCAGAGTAGCGTCGAACACAGGGCGATGACTTCGGCCGCGTGCGGGTCCGAGGCATTCACGAACAGCGGCACCAGCCAGTTGCCGACGAGGGCGATCACGAGCCCGATGCCGCCCATGAAGCAGGCGACGACCGCGATGATGCGGTTTCCGAGGCGCTCGGCCCAGCCGTGATCGCCGGCACCGATCGCCTGGCCGACGAGCGTCGTGCCCGCGAGCGCAAGCCCGATGCCCGGCATGTAGGCCATCGCGGTGAATATCGTGACGATCTGGGTCGCGGCCCCGTCCACGACGCCGACCTGCACCTGCATGAGCTGGAACAGCGCCGCGGCGCCGATATCGGCGCAGGCGGTCATCGCCATCGGCAGGCCGAGGGCGATAAGCGTAACGAGCCGGCGTGCCTTCGGCCGCCAGGTCAGCTGCGGCGAGAAGCGCGCGGGATCGAGGCGCAGGATCATCGGGATCGCGAGCGCGACGCCGATCAGCTCGGCGGCTGTCGTCGCCCACGCGGCGCCCGCCATGCCCATGCCGAATCGGAAGATGAAGATCTCGTTCAGGATCGCATTCGAGCCAAGGACAGCAAGGCTGATGGCAAGCGGGATGCGCGTGCGGCCGATGCCGTTGAAATAGGCGACGGCTGCCCACAGCGCCGCCGCCAGCGGCCCGCCGATCATGCGCGGAATCCAGAAATCGATCGCGAGCGCCTCGACGTCCGGCGCGAGCCCGAAGGCGCGGATCATCGCCGGCCCGAAGGCGACCGTCAGCCCGAACGCGGGAATCGTCAGCAGGGACGCCCAGAGTCCGAGCCAGGCGATCTGGCTCGTGCGCCGGTAACGGCCCGCGCCGTAGGCCTGCGCGACCAGCGTCTGCACGCCCATCGCGACGCCACCGATCATGAAGATGGCGAGCAGGGCGAGCCAGTGGACCGCGGCGATCGCCGCCGTTGCCGAGGTCGAGAGACGGCCGATGAACCAGGTGTCGGTGAGGTTCAGCACGGCCTGCACGGTGCTGTTCAGCACGAGCGGGAGCGCGAGCACCGCGATCGCGCGCATGTCGATCTGGCGCCGGCCCTCGGCGTCGTGCCGGACGGCGGGCAGGGCGGCCTCGCGCCGCGCGCTGCGTTCCGCCGCCATCAATGCGTGGTCCATTCGTAAGCCTATCATCGGGTAGAATTGCCGCCCTTGCCGCGCGCGCGGCTGACCGGGGTCACGGATACCATCGTGAGCGAAACCGCAGCGATCGCCGCCATCCGCACGGAGTGCGTCATCGTCGGCGCGGGACCCGTCGGGCTCTTCGCCGTCTTCGAGCTCGGGCTCCTCGGCCTCAAGTGCGAGATCGTGGATTCGCTCGCCCATCCCGGCGGCCAGTGCACCGAGCTCTATCCCGACAAGCCGATCTACGACATACCGGCGCTGCCGGTCTGCGGCGCGCAGGAACTGATCGACCGGCTCATGGAGCAGATCAAGCCATTCCACGCGGGATTCCACCTCGGCCAGGAAGTGGTTTCCCTCGCACCGCGTGGCGACGGCCGCTTCGACATCGAAACCGCGGCGGGTACCCGGTTCGACGCCGGCAGTATCATCATCGCCGGTGGCCTCGGGTCGTTTCAGCCGCGCCGGCTCCTCGTTCCCGACGCCGAGCGCTATGAGGGCAACCAACTTCTCTATCGCGTGAAGCGCGCCGAGGAGTTCCACGGCAAGGACGTGCTGATCGCCGGCGGCGGGGACAGTGCGCTCGACTGGGCGCTCGAGTTCTGCGGCAAGGCGAAGAGCGTGACGCTCGTGCACCGGCGCGCGGAGTTCCGCGCACAGCCGGCGTCGGTCGCGCGCATGCGCGAGCTCGCCGATGCCGGCAAGCTGGGCTTCCACGAGGGCAGCATCCAGTCGCTCGCGACGGAGGGCGGACGCCTGATGGGCGCGCGGGTCCTGCGCCTCGACAAGTCGACGGTGGACGTCCGCTGTGAACTCGTGCTCGCCTGCTTCGGGCTGCACCCGAAGCTCGGCCCGATTGCGAACTGGGGCCTCGCGCTCGAGAAGAAGGCGCTCCGGGTGGACACCGAGAAGTTCCAGACGAGCGTGCCCGGGATCTTTGCGATCGGGGACATAAACGTCTACCCGGGCAAGAAGAAACTGATCCTGTCGGGATTCCATGAAGCTGCGCTCGCAGCGTTCGGCGTGCAGCACCACGTTTACCCCGAGAAAAGGCAGTTCCTGCAGTACACGACGACGAGCCCGATCATGCGCGAGCGGCTTGGCGTCGCGGCGCCGGAGTGACGGGATGACCGACGCCACCCGCCTGCCGGAGATGCTGAAGCTCCTCGACCTCGAGCGGATCGAGGACAACCTGTTCCGCGGCGAGAGCCGCGACGTCGGCGCGCCGCAGGTGTTCGGGGGCCAGGTGCTCGGGCAGGCGCTGGTCGCCGCCTCGCGCACGGTGGAAGGCCGGCAGGTCCACTCGCTGCATGCGTACTTCCTGCGCCGCGGCGATCTCGAGGTGCCGATCGTGTTCGAGGTCGACCGCAGCCGCGATGGCAGCAGCTTCACGAGCCGGCGCGTGGTCGCGGTCCAGCACGGTCAGCCCATCCTCACGATGTCCGCCTCGTTCCAGATTGCGGAGCCGGGGCTCGACCACCAGTCGCCGATGCCGGAGGCGCCGCCGCCCGAAGAGCTGCGCGACCTCGGCGAGATCGAGTCGGAGCTCCTCGCGAAGGCGCCGCACAAGGTCACGGGCTATTTCCGCAACCAGCGTCCCTTCGAGTTCCGCGCCGTGAA
>DATBSX010000094.1:0-3617 GCA_036559565.1 Steroidobacteraceae bacterium
CCCAGGGCGTCGGCGTCAATCGCCCGGGCTGCTTCGCCGAATACATGGTGCTGCCGGCCTCGAACGTCTTCCGGCTCCCGGCCGGCATCCCGGACGAGATCGCCTCGATACTCGATCCGCTCGGCAACGCGACGCACGCGGCCCTGTCATTCAACATGGTCGGCGAGGACGTGCTGATCACCGGCGCAGGCCCGATCGGCATCATGGCGGTCGCGATCGCGCGCTTCATCGGCGCGCGCCACGTCGTCATCACCGACGTCAACGACTACCGGCTCGACCTCGCGCGCCGGATGGGCGCGACGCGCGCGCTGAACGTGAAGAACGAAAGCATCGACGACGCGATGCGCGAGCTCGGCATGGAGGAAGGCTTCGACGTCGGTCTCGAGATGTCGGGCAATGCCTCCGCATTCCGCGACATGGTGCGGGTGATGCACCACGGCGGCAGCATCGCGATGCTCGGCATCCCGCCCGCGGAGGTCGCGATCGACTGGAACCAGGTGATCTTCAAGGGCCTCGTGATCAAGGGCATCTACGGCCGCGAGATGTTCGAAACCTGGTACAAGATGGCGGCGATGCTGCAGAGCGGTCTCGACGTGAGCGGCGTGATCACGCACCGGTTCGGCGCGGCCGACTACGGCAAGGCTTTCGACACGATGGGCGGCGGGCAGTCGGGGAAGGTGATCCTGGACTGGGCTGCCTAGGGGACTGTCCCCTTTGACGCCGCCGTCGCGGGCCCGCAGGAAGTCATCTCGTCAAAGGGGACTGTCCCCTCTTCTTGTCCCCTCCACTCACTCCACCCGGCAGGAACACAGGTAAACCGGCCTGCCCTCCGCCGCGAGCGCGAGCATCGCCCGGGCGCGATCGAGGGTGGCGCCGAGTTGCGGCAGCAAGATGCGGCGCGGCGCGATGGCATTCACGACCCGGGCCGCGACGCCGCGCAGGTGCATGACGAGCTCCTCGCGCCAGCTGAGCTCCTGCTCCATCCAGCGCACGTCGTAGTCGTCGCCCAGCTTCGCGAGTTTCGCGGCTTCCGCGATCGCATCGTCCACGTTTCCGAGGTCGTCGATGATGCCCGCCGCCTTGGCGTCCTCGCCGATCCAGACGCGTCCCTGCGCGAGGCTGTCGATCTCGTCGAAGCGGCGCTTGCGCGCCTCGGCGACGCTCTCGACGAAACTGCGGTACGCATGCTCGACCGAGGCCTGCAGGATGACCTTGGTATCCGGCCCGAGCCCGCGATCGAGCTCGGACTGCCCCGAGAGCCGCGTCGTTCCGAAGCCGTCGTTGGTGACGCCGACCTTGTCGAGCGTGCGCTGGAACGTCGGGATCACTGCGAACACGCCGATGGAGCCGGTGATCGTGGTCGGCGCCGCCAGGATCTTGTCTGCGTCCATCGCGATGTAGTAGCCGCCGGACGCCGCAACCGTGCCCATCGAGGCGACGACCGGCTTGCCCGCGGCGCGCAGCGCCGCGACTTCGCGGCGGATGACCTCGGACGCCATGATGCTGCCGCCCGGGCTGTCGATGCGCAGGACCACGGCCGAGATGTCGTCGTCCATGCGCGCCTTGCGCAGGAGCTTGGCCAGCGTATCGCCACCGACCGTGCCGGGCGACTGCTCGCCGTCCAGGATCTCACCCGACGCGATGACAATGCCGACGGCCTGGTCGCCATGTTCTTTCATCGCCTCCTCGGAGCGCACATATGGCAGGTAGCCGCGCCAGTCCACCGCCGAGTAGCCCGTCTCGTCGTCCTCGCCCGCGACTTTCGCGACGGTGGCCTCGAATTCCTGGCGCGTCTTGAGGCCGTCCACGAGCCCGCGCGCGAGTGCGTACTGCGCCAGGTCGCCGCCCGTCGCCTTGACGCCCTCCGCCGCCTCGTCGGAGTAGGCCTGGATCAGGTTCGGCTCGAGCTTGCGCGCGGCGGCGACGTCCGCCTTGTAGCCATCCCACAGCGACCCTATCCAGACCTGGGCGTTCTCGCGGTCCTCGGCCGACATGTCGGCGCGCGTCCACTCGTCCGGCGCCGACTTGTGGCTTCCTGCCTTGAAGACGTTGACGTCGACCGCGAGCTTGTCGAGGGTGCCGCGGAAGTAGGTGCGGTAATAGCCGTAGCCGTCGAGCAGGACGTAACCCATCGGGTCGAGGTAGACCTCGTCTGCCTGCGCGGCCAGGAAGTACTGGCGCTGCGAATAGGACTCGCCGTAGGCGTAGACCTTCTTGCCGCTCTCGCGGAACCAGCGGATGGACTGGGCGAGGTCCTGCAGCAGCGGAAGGCCTGCGCCCTCGAGATCCTCGAGGTCGAGCACGAGCGCCTTGATGCGGTCGTCGTCGCGAGCCTCGTCCACGACATCCACGAGATCGCGGAACCGCGACTGCGCGCCGCCCTCGCCGCTTGCGCGCGAGAACGCGCGGTCAAGCGCGTCGCCGGAGAGTTGCTCGACGATGCGGCCCTGCGGCGCGAGCACGAGCGCCGCCTGGTCCGGGACATACGGGAGTTCGGTCTGGCTAGCGGCGAGCAGCACGCCGAACAGGGCGAGCAGCACGATCAGGTGCAGGATCTTGCGCAGGCCGTCGAGGGCGTACCAGACGCCCTTCAGAACGGACCATATCCCCTGCAGCACGGGCGTCTGCCCTCAGCCCCCGAGCTTTTCCTCGATGCGGGCCGACTTGCCGGAACGGTCGCGCAGGAAATACAGCTTCGCGCGGCGCACCTTGCCGCGGCGCTTGACCTCGATGTCCGCGATCGTCGGGCTGTGCGACTGGAACACGCGCTCGACGCCCTCGCCATGCGACACCTTGCGCACCGTGAACGAGCTGTTGAAGCCGCGGTTGCGGCAGGCGATCACGACGCCCTCGTAGGCCTGCACGCGTTCGCGGTCGCCCTCGCGCACCTTGACCTGCACGACGACGGTGTCGCCGGGCCCGAAGTCGGGCAGCTTGCGCTTCATCGAGCGCGATTCCAGATCCTGCATGACTTTGTTCATATTCAAATTCCTGAAATCCGTCAGAAAGCCGTCACTCAAATCAGCGCGGAGGTTCGACACCTGCCGCCTTGCAATATTCCTCGAGCATGCCGCGCTCGTCTGCCGTCAGCGTCCGCCGCGCGAGCAGGTCGGGCCGCCGCTGCCAGGTGCGTCCGAGCGCCTGCATCATGCGCCAGCGCCGGATCGCGGCGTGGTTGCCGCCGAGCAGCACCGGCGGCACCGGCCGCCCGTCCCACACTTCCGGCCGCGTGTAATGCGGCCAGTCCAGCAATCCGTCGCCGAACGAGTCCTCTGCAGCCGAAGCCGCATCGCCCAGCACGCCGGGCAGGAGCCGCGCGACCGCGTCGATCACGATGAGCGCCGGGAACTCGCCTCCCGACAGCACATAGTCGCCGATCGACAGTTCCTCGTCGACCAGCGCGTCCGAAACGCGCTGGTCGATGCCCTCGTACCGGCCCGCCACCAGCCCGAATCCCGTCAGGCCCGCGAGCCTTGCAGCCGTCGCCTGGTCGAACGGCGCGCCCTGCGCGGCCAGCCCGATCATCGGCGCACCCGCCGGCAAGCGCGCTTTCGCGGCGCTGAGCGCCTTAGCGAGCGGCTCCGCCTTCAGCACCATCCCAGGGCCGCCGCCGAAGG
>DATBSX010000095.1:0-5390 GCA_036559565.1 Steroidobacteraceae bacterium
CGAGCGCGCGGAGCTGACCGCCGGTTCCACCTGGCACGCCGCCGGCCTCCTTCCACTCTTCAACATGAGCTACACGGTCGGGCAGCTGCACAAGTACTCGATCGACCTCTACAAGCGCCTGCCGGCCGAGACCGGGCAGGACGTCAGCTTCCACGTGACCGGGAACCTCCGCCTCGCGACTTCGCGCGACCGCATGGACGAGTACCAGAAGTACTGCGGCACGGCGAACACGATCGGCGTGCCCTTCGAGATCATCGGGCCGCAGCAGGTGAAGGAACTGTGGCCGCTCCTGACGCTCGGCGGCACGCCGGATACGGCGGCGGTCATCGGCGGGCTCTATCACCCGCACGACGGCCACATCGCGCCGGCCGACCTCACGATGGCGCTCAGGAAAGGCGCGCGCGCGAAAGGAGCCGAGATCCACGAGCAGACGGAGGTCACGGCCGCCGCGCGCACGCGCTCCGGCGAGTGGCAGCTCACGACGACGCAGGGCGACATCGTCGCCGAGCACGTCGTCTGCGCAACCGGCAACTACGCGCGCCAGACCGGGAAAATGTTCGGCCTCAACGTGCCGGCGATCCCGGTCGAGCACCAGTACATCGTCTACGAAGAATCGAAGGAGCTGAAGGCCTACCGCCAGGGCGGCGGACGCGAACTCGCCGTGATGCGCGAGCCGGACCAGTCGTATTACCTGCGCGAGGAGCGCATGGGCTGGATCCTCGGGCCCTATGAAGCCGGTGCGCCGGCGCGCTTTGCCGACGGCGTGCCTTCGTGGTTCGGCAAAAGCCTCTTTGACGGCGACCTCGAGCGCCTCATTCCGCACATCGAAGGCGCGCAGCGGCGCGTGCCCGCGCTCGCGAACTGCGGCATCAAGGACGTCGTGAACGGGCCGATCTCGTACACGCCGGACGGCAGCGCGCTGATCGGGCCGGCCTGGGGCCTGCCGAACGTCTGGCTCAACGAGGGCCACAGTTTCGGCATCACCGCCGCAGGCGGCGCCGGCTGGCAGCTCGCCGAGTGGATCGTCGAGGGCGAGCCCGGCATCGACATGCTCGCGCTCGATCCGCGCCGCTTCGGCCCTTACACCGGCAAGCGCTACCTCGTGCAGAAGAACGAGGAGACGTACCGCAATGTCTTCACGGTCCACTACCCGGATGAAGAACGTCCCGATGCGAGGCCGGTAAAGACGAGCCCCATCTACGACAGGTTGAAGCACCTGGGCGCCGTTTTCGGCCAGCGCTACGGCTGGGAACGCGCCAACTGGTTCGCGCCGCCGGGCGTAAAGGCCGAGGACGACTACAGTTTCCGTCGCACGAACTGGTTCGAACACGTCGGCAACGAATGCCGGCGCCTGCGCGAGCGCGTCGGCGTCATCGACCTCTCGCCCTTTACCAAGCATGTCGTCGAGGGGCCGGGCGCCGAAGCCTGGCTCGACGGCCTGGTCGCGAACAAGGTGCCTGTGAAGACCGGCCGCATGTCGCTCTCGCACGCGCTGACGAAGCGCGGCGGCATCCGCTCCGAGTTCACGATCACGAAGCTTGGCGAGGAGCGCTTCTACGTCGTGAGTGCGGGCGCGGCCGAGCGATACGACACCGACCTGCTGCACAAGCGCCTGCCGGCCGACGGTTCGGTGCGCCTCTCCAACATCACGACGTCGCGCGGCTGCTTCGTCGTCGCCGGCCCCCGCTCGCGCGAAGTGCTCGCGAAGCTCACCGACACGGCTCTCGATAACGAATCCTTCCCCTGGCTCACAGGCCAGGTCGCTGAAGTCGGGCTCGCGACGGACGTGTACCTGCTGCGCGTCAATTTCGTCGGCAGCCTCGGCTGGGAGCTGCACTTCCCGATCGAGTACGCGCGCCACCTGTTCGTCGCTATTTTCACCGCCGGGGCGGAGCACGGCATCGGCATGGCCGGCATGCGCGCCATGGAGTCGCTGCGCATGGAGAAGTCCTACCGGATGTGGGGCAGCGACCTCACGCGCGAGAACACGCCGTTCGAGGCGGGCCTCGACCGCTTCGTGCGGATGAAGAAGGGCGACTTCGCAGGCAAGGCCGCGCTCGAGCGCCAGCTCGCCGCGGGCGTGCCGAACCGCTTCGTCACGCTCGAAGTGCATGGCGTCACGGACGCCGATCCGCTCGGCAACGAACCGATCTTCGACGGCAAGGGCACGATGGTCGGCCGCGCGACCTCCGGCTTCTACGGCCACGTGCTGGGGAAGAGCCTCGCGATCGGCTACGTGAAGTCCGGGTTCGAGGCGGTCGGCACGCGGCTTGCGATCCAGATCCTCGGCGAACGCCGCGAGGCGACCGTGCTCGTGGACTCGCCGTACGATCCCGAGAACAAGGACCTGAAGTCCTGAGCCCCGGCACGGCATGAAACGGCAACGATTCTCGGGCCTCTCGCTCCTGCGGCAGGGCCTAGCAGGCCATCGCGGCTGGCGCGAGCAGTGGCGGCGCGCGGAGCCGAAGCCCGCCTATGACGCCGTCATCGTCGGCGGCGGCGGGCACGGCCTTGGCACGGCGTACTACCTCGCCGCCGAACACGGGCTCACGAACATCGCGGTGGTCGAGAAGGGCTGGATCGGCGGCGGCAACACCGGCCGCAACACGACGATCATCCGCTCGAACTACCTGTTCGACGAGAGCATCGCGTTCTACGACCACGCGGTGAAGCTGTGGAAGGACCTCTCGCAGGTCCTGAACTACAACGTCATGTACTCGCCGCGTGGCGTGATGATGATCGCGCACAACGTGCACGACATGCGGATGCTGAAGCGGATCCTGCACGCGAACCACGCGAACGGCGTGGACAACGAGTGGCTCGAGCCCGCCGAGGCCAAGGCCTACTGCCCGCCGCTCAACATCGGCACCGACATCCGCTATCCGGTGCTGGGCGCGACGCTGCAGCGCCGTGGCGGTACCGCGCGCCACGACGCCGTCGCCTGGGGCTACGCGCGCGCGGCCGACGCGCTCGGCGTCGACATCCTCGAGAACTGCGAAGTCACCGGCATGCAGCGGGACGCAAGCGGCGCGATTGCGGCGCTGGAGACGACGCGCGGCGTCATCCGCGCGAAAAAAGTCGGCGTCGTCGCGGCGGGCAACTCCAGCGTCGTCATGAACATGGCGGGCATCCAGCTGCCGCTCGAGAGTTTCCCGCTGCAGGCCCTCGTTTCCGAACCGGTGAAACCGACTTTGCCCTGCGTCGTAATGTCGAACGCCATCCACGCCTACATCAGCCAGTCCGACAAGGGCGAACTCGTCATCGGCGCGGGCACCGATGCGTACACGTCCTATACGCAGCGCGGCGCGTTGCACGTGGACCTGCACACGATCGAGGCGATCTGCGAGCTGTTTCCCTGCTTCCGGCGCCTCAGGATGCTGCGCAACTGGGGCGGGATCGTCGACGTGACGCCCGACCGCTCGCCGGTCGTCGGCATGACGCCGGTGCCGGGGCTCTTCGTCAACTGCGGCTGGGGCACGGGCGGATTCAAGGCGACGCCCGGCTCCGCGCACGTCTTCGCCTGGACGATGGCGAAGGGCGAGCCGCACCCGATCTCCGCGCCGTTCTCGCTCGAGCGTTTCCGCGAAGGACGGGTGATCGACGAAGCCGCGGCGGCCGGCGTGGCGCATTGAAATGCTGCTGATCCACTGCCCGTACTGCGGCGAGCGCCCGGAGATCGAGTTCTCCTACGGTGGGCAGGCGCACCTCGCGCGGCCGGCAAAGCCGGCGACGCTCTCCGACGAGGAATGGGCGGCCTATCTGTACCTGCGCAAGAACCCGCGCGGGTTGCACGCCGAGCGCTGGCGACACCAGCGCGGCTGCGGGCGATTCTTCAACGCGCTGCGCGACACGACCAACGACCGGTTTGCGGCGACCTACAAGGTCGGCGAGAGCCCGCCGTGAATGCGCATCGCACGGCGAGCGGCGGCCGCGTGGATCGCGGGCACACGCTCCGGTTCACCTTCGACGGCGCGCCGTTCGAGGGGCTTGCCGGCGACACGCTCGCCTCGGCGCTGCTCGCGAACGGCGTGCATCTCGTCGCCCGATCGTTCAAGTATCACCGCCCGCGCGGCATCCTGACCGCCGGCGCGGAGGAGCCGAATGCGCTCGTCACCGTGCGCCGCGATGCGGCGCGCGTGACGCCGAACCTGCGCGCGACCCAGGTTGAGCTGTACGAAGGGCTGGCCGCGGAATCGCAGAACCGCTGGCCGAGCCTCGCCTTCGACCTTGGCCGCGCCAATGACTTCCTGTCGCCCCTCTTTCCGGCGGGCTTTTATTACAAGACCTTCATGTGGCCGCGAGCGGCCTGGGCCGCGCTGTATGAGCCACTGATCCGGCGCGCGGCAGGACTCGGTCGCGCGCCGTCCGAGCCGGACCCGGACCGGTATGCGCAACGCTATGCGCACTGCGATGTGCTCGTCGTCGGTGCGGGACCGGCCGGGATCGCCGCGGCCGTCGCGGCGGCGGAATGCGGCGCGCGCGTCGTTCTCTGCGATGAGCAGGCGGAGCCGGGCGGCTCGCTCCTCGACGGACCGGCGGCCAGCATCGATGGCGAGACGGCGGATGCCTGGCTCACGTGGTGCCTGTCGGAACTCGCCGGCAATCCGCGCGTGCAGCTGCTGCCGCGCACGACCGCGTTCGGCTACTTCCCGCACAACAACATCGGGCTCGTCGAGCGGATCACGGATCACCGTGCGGATGCCGCACCGGGCGCGGTCCGCGAGCGGCTCTGGCAGCTGCGCGCCCGCGAAGTCGTGCTCGCGACCGGCGCCATCGAGCAGCCGCTCGTATTTCCGGGCAATGACCGCCCCGGGATCATGCTGGCGAGCGCGGCGCACACGTACCTCCATCGCTACGGCGTGCGCGCGGGCAACCGCGCTGCGATCGTCACGGCGACGGACGGCGCGTACCGGACAGCGCTCGACCTTCGGGCCGCGGGCGTCGAAATCGCGGCGATCGTGGATCAGCGTCCGGGCAGCCCGATGGCGGACCCCGCGCGGCAGGCCGGCATCGAAGTCATCTTGAACGCGACGGTCGCCGGCACGCGCGGGAAGCTGCGCGTCACGGGCATTGAGCTCGAAGGCCGCACGCTCGCCTGCGACCTCGTCCTGATGTCGGGCGGCTGGGCGCCCTCCGTGCACCTCTTCTCGCAGTCGCGCGGGCGGCTCACCTGGAGCGACGCTGCGCGCGCTTTCGTGCCGTCCGCGTCGGCCGAACGCGAGCGCTCGGCCGGAGCCTGCCGCGGCGTCTACGGCCTTGCCGAAGCGCTTGCCGATGGCGCCGCAGCGGGTGTTGCGGCCGCGGCGGCCTGCGGCCATGCCGGCAAGGCGCCGCACATGGTGGTGACCGGCGACGAGCAAGCAGCAATGGCAGCGCCGGCGGGCGCCTCG
>DATBSX010000096.1:0-2817 GCA_036559565.1 Steroidobacteraceae bacterium
CGGCACCCAGAGCTCCGCGGCGATTTCCGCCAGAGGATACAGCACGAAATTACGCTGGTGCAGGCCCGGGTGCGGCAGCGTCAGTCCCGGTTCGTCCCGGCGTTCGTCCGAATACACGACGAGGTCGAGGTCGATCACGCGTGGACCCCAATGCAACACGGGCGGCGTACGGCCCATGTCACGTTCGATCGCCTGCATGGCTTCGAGAAGTTCCCGCGGGCCGAGCGTCGTCAGCAGGCCAATCGCCGCATTGATGAACTCGGGCTGGTCCTGCGGTCCCATCGGCCGGCTGCGCCAGAGTCCGGAACGACGCACGAACGCCGTGCCAGGAAGGCCGGCGAGCGCATCGAACGCGCGCTCTACCTGCCGCCGCGGATCGGCAAGATTGCTGCCGATCGCGACATAGGCCGCACGCGAGACCCCCCGGCTCAAGTCTCGGCCGAAGGCGCCCGGTTGCGGCCGCCGCGGCGCCGGCGACGGCGCCGAGGGGCACCCGCGCCCTGACCGCCGCCGGAATCCTCGCCCGCGCGCTCGCGCTGCTGCTCGGGATTGAGCGTCTGGATCTCGGTCCACCACGCGGCGATCGCGGGATCTTCGGCCCCGGCTTCCGCGCGCAGCAGCAGGAAGTCATAGGCCGCGCGAAAGCGTGGATGCGTGAGGAAAGCGAGCGCGCGCCGGCCCTCGCGCCGATGGAAGCGCGGTTGCAGCGACAGCAACTCGCGCATCGGAATCGAGAAGCGCTTCGGAATGCCGATGCGGCGGTTCTGCCCACTCACGACCTCGTCCACGGCATCCGCGATCGCCATGCCGGGGTGCATGCCCGACTCGAAGCGCCGCTGCGCCGCCGCGGACACCGGGCCGAAGAGCAGCACGGCGAACAGGAACATCGGCGTGACCGGCCGGTCTTCCGCGACGCGCCGGTCGGTGTTCGCGAGTCCCGCGCGGATCAGCGCGAGTGCCATGCCGTTGGGCTCACTCGCGAGATGGGCCGCCGTCGCCGGAAACAGCTGCTCGAAGAGGCCGTGCTCACGCAGGAGCTCGAAGGAGCGCTGGCCGAACCCGGCGAGGAAAAGCTTCAGGAATTCGTCGAGGAGCCGCGCCGGCGGGATATGCCCGAGGAGTTCGGCGAGCGTCGCGAACGGCGCGCGCGCGGTCTCGTGGATCGTGAAACCGAGCTTCGCCTCGAAGCGGACCGCGCGCAGCATGCGCACGGGATCCTCGCGGTAGCGCGTTTCCGGATCGCCGATCAGGCGGATCGTACGCGCGCGGATGTCCTCGAAGCCGCCGACATAGTCCCAGATCGAGAAGTCCTCGATGTTGTAATAGAGCGCATTGCAGGTGAAGTCGCGGCGCCAGACGTCCTGGTCGATCGTGCCGTAGACGTTGTCGCGCAGCAGCCGACCGCGGTCATCGTGCACGCGGTCGAGCGACTCGGCCTCGGCCTCCGGCTCGCTCTCCGCCGCGGCGTCCTCGCCGTCCGGCTCGCCGTCCGCATCGTCAATTCCCTCGGGCAATATCGGCACGCCCGCGGCGCGGAACGTCGCCACCTCGATGACCTGCTGCCCGAAACGCACGTGTGCAAGGCGGAAGCGACGGCCGATCAGGCGGCAGTTGCGGAACAGGCGCCGCATCTCCTCGGGCGAGGCGTCGGTCGCGACATCGAAGTCCTTCGGCTCGATGCCGATCAGGAGGTCGCGCACGCAGCCGCCGACGAGAAACGCCTGGTAGCCGCCTTCTCTAAGGCGGTAGAGGACCTTGAGCGCGTTGCCCGAGATCATCCTGCGCGAGACCGGGTGATCCGCGCGTGCGACGATTACCGGGGTCGGCGCCCGGTCGTTCTGCTGATCCAAGGAGTCAGGTCCGCTTGAGGTCGAATGATGGGCCGATATAATACCAGCCCCTCTGCGGGCACCGGCCGGATGCAGTGTCGCAACGCTCCCATCGTCTAGAGGCCTAGGACACAGCCCTCTCAAGGCTGGTACGAGGGTTCGAATCCCTCTGGGAGCGCCATTACATCAATTACTCACGATTGCTGCGGTACTGACATACGGAATCCGTACGGAAGGAGCGGCCCACCGCCGGACTTTGGCGTTGCGCAGATGCCGCGCGAGACCTTCTCGGCACTTTCGGGCGCTCCAACAGGTGTCGATTGAGCTGAATGCCGGCAGCAACGAAACAACGTGATTCTAGGTCTCCGCTGATACGCCCAGAATAACGACCGTCCGCTACTCGACGTCCGCAATAAGTGCCGCGTTGCGTGCCTCTCCTGAATTGACTGTCTTTTGTCCACTTCAAGATCAAGCACCAGGTCAAGCGTGCCGAAATGTGTATGCACGACCAGCTCCGTAGGCTTGAGGCGTCGCGCTCATCTGGCTCGCCGGTCACTTCAAAATCCTTTGGGCCCCCGTGGTGGGCGCACACTGATGGTATGCGGGTCCTCAGTCACTGAAGCGGGGGCCAGGTCGTCAGGCGCGATCTGATTGATAACGGCTGCCGGCGCCGTCTTACTCGCATCGAGTGGCTTCCGCATTGATCACTCGTGCGGCTCACTTAGTGTTCGCTAAGTCAGCCGGTGCAGAGTGGGTGCATCGTCTTAATCAGGGAGGCCAAGCCAATGAAAAATTCCGTAATCGAGTCCATGGCGGTAGCAATCCTGCTCACCTGGCTCGGTACCGGACCGGTCCTTGCCGGCGAGGAAAGCCCGTCCGTGACGGGCGCCAAGGCGACGATCACGCAGGAGCATGCCGGGAAGATTGCCCTGGCGCGGGTGGCCGGCGGCGCCATCATCGAAGCCGAGCTGGAGAAGGAGCACGGGAT
>DATBSX010000097.1:0-22017 GCA_036559565.1 Steroidobacteraceae bacterium
TCGCCCAAGAAGACCTACGACGCGCTGTACCTCTCCAACTTCGCGAACCTCAGGGTTCGCGACGAGCTCGCGCGGCTGCCGGGCGTCGGCCAGGCGCTTGCATTCGGCATCGGCAACTATGCGATGCGCGTCTGGCTCGACCCGGAGCGCGTCTCCGCCCGCGGGCTGTCGGCCACCGACATCGTCGCCGCGATCCGTGAGCAGAATGTCGAAGTGTCCGCGGGCAGCATCGGCAGCCCGCCGACGCCCGCGGGCTCGGTCCTGCAGGTATCGGTCAACGCTCAGGGCCGGCTCGCGTCGCCCGACGCATTCGGCGAGATCGTGCTCAGGTCCGACGGCACCCAGCTCACGCGCCTGAAGGACGTCGCGCGCATCGAGCTCGGCGCCAACAGCTATGCGATTCGCTCGTTGCTGAACAATGAAGATGCCGCCGCGATCGTCATCTTCGAGGCCCCGGGAGCCAACAGCATCGCGCTTTCGCAGGCGATCCGCGACCGGATGGCCGAGCTCGCAAAAGGATTCCCGGAAGGCGTGCACTGGTCGGTCGTCTACGACCCGACGGTCTACGTCCGGGACTCGATCGCCTCGGTCATCGAGACGCTGCTCGAGGCGATCGCGCTCGTCGTCCTGGTCGTCGTGCTGTTCCTGCAGACCTGGCGCGCCTCCCTGATCCCGCTGGTCGCCGTCCCGGTTTCCATCGTCGGCACGTTTGCGGTGCTGTGGCTGCTCGGCTTCTCGATCAACGTGCTGACGCTCTTCGGCCTCGTGCTCGCGATCGGCATCGTGGTGGACGACGCGATCGTCGTCGTGGAGAACGTCGAGCGGCACATCGAATCGGGCAAGTCGCCGCGGGATGCGGCGCACCAGGCGATGAGCGAAGTCTCCGGGCCGATCGTCGCGATCACCCTGGTGCTCGCGTCCGTGTTCGTGCCGCTGGCGTTCCTCGGCGGCGTCACCGGGCAGTTCTACCGGCAGTTCGCCGTGACGATCGCGGCGGCGGTCATCATCTCCGGATTCAATTCGCTGACCCTGTCGCCGGCGCTCGCCGCGATGCTGCTGCAGCCGCACGGCGCGAAGAAAGACGCGCTCGGGCGCTGGATCGAGCGCGTCTTCGGGCGGCCGTTCGGTGCATTCAACCGGGTATTCAGGCGCTTCGGCGACCGCTATTCGGGCGGGATCGGCGGCACGATTTCGCGCGCACCGCGGCTCATCGCGATTTACGCCGTGCTGGCCGTCGTCACCGTCATTGCGTTCCGCGCCGTGCAGGGCGGCTACATCCCGGCCCAGGACAAGCAGTACCTGTTCGCGATCCTCCAGCTGCCCGAGGCGTCGACCATCGACCGCACCGACGCAGCGATGCGCAAGATGGGCGACATCGCCCTGCAGGTGCCGGGCGTCGAGAACGTGGTCCAGTTTCCCGGCCTGAATGCCATTCACTTCGTGGCCACGCCGAACACGGGCGTGATGTTCATCGGCCTCGAGGAGCCCGGCAAGCGCGAGCTTGCGGCCGGCGAGATCGCGATGCGCGTCAATATGGGTTACAGCCAGATCCAGGACGGCCTCGCCTTCGCGCTGCTTCCGCCGCCCGTGCTCGGCCTCGGCAATGCGAACGGGCTCGAGTTCTACGTGGAAGACCGCGGCGCCGTCGGCTACGGGGAGCTCTACACACAGACGATGGGGCTCGTCGGCACCCTCGGAGCGACCGCGGGTTTCGATCCGTTCGCGACGTTCACGTCCTATCAGTCGAACGTTCCGCAGCTCGATGCCACCGTCGACCGCACCAAGGCCAAGGAGCTCGGCCTTGCGCTGACGGACGTCTACAACACGCTGCAGATCTACCTCGGGTCCGCATACGTCAATGACTTCAACCTGTTCGGGCGAACGTACTCCGTCTACGCGCAGGCCGATGCGCCGTTCCGCGCGACCGTGCAGGACATCGAGAGCCTGAAGGTCCGCAACAACCGCGGCGAGATGGTGCCGCTCGGCAGCGTGGTGGACATCAAGCCGAGCTACGGCCCGGACCCGGTCATCCGCTACAACGGGTATGCCGCCGCGGACATGTCGGCCGGCCTCAACCCCGCCATTCTTTCCTCGACCGACGCACTCAAGAAGGTAAAGGCGATTTCCGACCAGCAATTGCCGCGCGGCATGGCGGTCGAATGGACCGGCCTGACATACCAGCAGGTCACCCAGGGAAACACCGCGCTCTTCGTGTTCCCGCTCTGCGTGCTGCTGGTGTACATGGTCCTGTCCGCACTCTACGAGAGCTGGTCGCTGCCGCTCGCGATCATCCTGATCGTGCCCCTGTGCCTCCTGTCCGCGATCGGCGGCACCTGGCTCGTCAATTTCTTCCACGGGCTGTGGCTCGCCGTGTCGCCGCCGTCGTTCGCGCCGACTTTCCTCGACAACAACATCTTCACCAAGATCGGGCTCGCGGTGCTGATCGGGCTCGCCTGCAAGAACGCGATCCTGATCGTCGAGTTCGCGCGCGACCTCGAGGCACAAGGCAAAGGCATCGTCGAGGCCGCGATCGAAGCCTGCCGGCTGCGGCTGCGGCCGATCCTGATGACGAGCTTCGCCTTCATCGCCGGCGTCACGCCGCTGGTGTTCGCCTCGGGCGCGGGCGCCGAGGTGCGCTATGTCATGGGCGTCACGGTGGTCGCGGGCATGCTCGGCGTCACGTTCTTCGGCCTCTTCTTCACGCCGGTGTTCTACGTCGTGCTGCGCAGATTCGTCGTCCGCCGGCAGGAGCGGAAGAGCCATGCGTAGCGCGCTGACAGCGTTGCTGGCGCTCGGCCTCGTCACGGCCTGCACCGTCGGCCCGCGCTATGAGGAACCGGAACTGCCGGTCGCGGAACATTTCGACCAGGCGACCACGGAAGCGGCAGCCGAGCCCGCAGGATCGAAGCTCTGGTCGGGGTTCGGGAGCCAGGAGCTCGACGCGATCATCACCCGCGCGCTCGCCGCCAACACGACGATCGCGCAGGCGGGAGCGCGCCTCAACGAGGCGCGAGCCTTGTCGGGCCTTTCGGTCTATTCGTGGTTCCCGACGGTCACGGCAGCGGCCGGCCGCGAGAAGGCGCAGTTCAGCACCCAGGACCCGCTCGCACCCGGCGGCATCAAGACGGACACTTACCGCGCCGGCTTCGACGCCAGCTGGGAGATCGACCTCTTCGGCTCGCTGCGGAACGAGTACCACGCGATCGACCGGCGCGTCGAGGCGCGAACCGCCTCGCTCGCGGATGCGCAGCTTTCGATCGTCGCCGAGACCGCGCAGGCCTGGTTCTCGCTGATCGGCGCGCGCGAGCGGCTTGCGCTGCGGCGCCAGCAGCTCGAGAACCAGCAGGACAACGTCCGGATCCTGACCGCGCGCTTCAACGCCGGCAGTTCGAACGGGCTCGACCTCGCGCAGGCCGAGGCCCAGATGCGCGGCGTCTCCGCGAGCCTGCCGCTCGCCGAGGCCGACCTCGTGCGCGAGGAGCAGCGGCTCGCGGTGCTGACTGCCTGGCCGATCGAGACGCTGCGCGCGAACCTCTCGCCGACCACCGAGCTGCCCGCGCTGCCCGCGCTCGTTGCGACCGGCTCGCCGGAGGAATGGATGAAGCGCCGGCCGGACATCCGTGCCGCCGAGCGCGAGCTTGCCGCGAGCTATTCGGACATCGGCGACGAGATGGCGGAGTACTTCCCCAAGATCACGCTGCTGGGGAGCTTCGGCTGGACCGGCCAGAACGAGAATTCCATCGGCGACGACGCCGCCGAGCGCTGGAGTTACGGCCCTTCGATCAGCTGGAGCTTCCTCGACTTCGGCCGAATCCACCAGCACGTCAAGGCCGCCGAGGCGCGGCGCGACGGGCAGCTCGCCGCCTACCAGGAGACGGTGCTGAAGGCGCTCGAGGAGACCGAGAACGCCCTCGCGGGCTTCCGCGCCGCCAACCAGTCCGAGGACGAATTGCGGCTCGGCCTGATTGCCGCGACCGATGCGGCGCGCCTCGCACGCAGGCGCTACGAAGTCGGTGCCGGAGATTTCCTCGCCGTGATCGTCGCCGAGCGCGCCAAGCTCGACTTCGAGGACCAGCACGTCCAGTCCGAGACCCGGCGCGCGACCTCCCTCGCCGCCCTCTACAAGGCGCTCGCCGGAGATCTGTGAAAACGCTCGCGCTCGCATGCCTGCTGCCCTCGCTGGCCGCCGCGACGCCCGCCTTTGAGCAGGCCTCGCTGCGCTTCTTCGAGCAGTCCGACGGGCCGATTCTGCCCGTTGCACGGCGGGTCTACACGACCCGGTTCGACGCGACGCGCACCCGCAGGCTTGCCGTCGAGGTCGTGGGGACCTACGCGGCGCCGGACGCTTCGGAAACGATGCCGCTCACCTGCCGGCTGAAGAAGCCCGACGGAAGCGTCGCGCCCGCGGAGCGGCCGATGGAATTCGAATTCTTCGCCGGCAAGACCGAATCGCGGAGCGCAAACCTGCTCTGGGGCGTGGCCGAGGACCGGGACTGGCAGCCCGGCACTTACGAAGTCGAATGCCTTGCAGCCGACAAGCCGGTGGCGAAGGCCTCGTTCGACATGGCCCTCAATCCACCGGAAGTTGCGGACGGAAACATCCGCGTCAAGACCCTGCGCATCTTCCCGGTGGCGGACCAGCTGCCGGCCATCAGCGCGCGCCAGTACGTCAATGTGCTGCCCGCCGACAGCACGACACGCATCGGCGTCGAGCTCGAGTTCTCGCATGCGCCGCTCGGGCACGCCGCGAAGCTGCCGGTGGATTGCTGGTTCTTCTGGCCGGACGGCCAGACCTCGCCGCCGCTCGTGCTGAGCTACGAGCCGCAGCCGACCTGGGCCGGCGGCTACTCGGCGGGCGCGATGGGCTTCGAGACGCCCGGCAGCTGGACGAAAGGAATCTATACCGTGAGTTGCTCGATCGAAGGCCAGCCCGCGGGCGTCGAGCGCTTCGAGATCAACTAGGGCGCGCGCTCGATGCCCTTGATGACGCCGTCCTCGATCGTGACGACCATGTCGAATGACCCGCTGCCGCGGTCATAAGTCCATTTCTCGACGGTCACGGTGCCGCGCTTGCTGTTCCCGGCGCCATTCGCATTCGGCCCGTGGACGTCGACCTGGTCCACGGTCCTGGTCGTCGGCTCGCCGCACTTGTCGAGCAGCTCCTCCACCGTCATGTCCGGCGACGCGATCCACGAGCCGCAGCGGAAAGTCTCGGCGGCGGCCGATCCCGCGAGCAGGAGTCCCGCCAGCAGCGCCGCAAGGGAATTGATTTTCGTCATGAAGCCTCCCGGCGCGCGAGGGCGCGCTCGATGCGCTGGTCCGGCACGAGCCACATCATCGCGACCAGGACATAGACCGCCTTCGACGCCCAGTGTGACCCGAATGCGATCAGGATGGCGAATACATAGAGGACGGGCGAGAGCTTGCCCTTCCAGTCCGAACCGACGGCGCGCGCGAGGACCGAGTCCCTGCCCTCCGTCGCGATGATCCGGGACTGAAGGATGTAATACGCGATCGCCGCCATCAGCAGCACGAAGCCGTAGAGCGCCGTCGGCGGCTCGGCGTAGTGGTTCTCGCCCATCCAGGCCGTCGTGAACGGGATCAGCGACAGCCAGAACAGGAGGTGCAGGTTCGCCCACAGGACCGAGCCCGTCACCTTGTGGCAGGCGTGCAGCATGTGGTGATGGTTGTTCCAGTAGATCGCGATGTAGATGAAGCTGAGGACATAGCTCAGGAACACCGGCAGGAGGGGCCGCAACGTCGGGAATGTCTCTCCGTGCGGGGGCCGCAACTCCAGCACCATGATCGTAATGATGATGGCGATCACGCCGTCGCTGAAGGCCTCGAGCCTCGTCTTGTTCATCTGGCGCTGCGCCGCGTCTTGAAGCCCCTGGGGTGACTTGGGCTCAGGAACGCCACCAGGGGACTTCCACGTTCGCTGTGTTCCGCCACCACCTTGAGCGTCACCAGTGCGGGCACCGCGATCACGATTCCCGCGATTCCCCAAAGCCATCCGCCAAACCAGAGCGCAAGAAATACGATGATGGGATTGAGCTCGAGTCGCTGCCCCACCAGCAGCGGCTGGACGACCTGGCCCTCCAGCGTCGCAAGTCCCAGGTAGGAAACCGAAACGGCGAATACGCGTCCGACAGCGTCGAACGACACGAATGCCACGACCGTCAATATGACGAGGGTGAGCGCCGAGCCGACGTAGGGAATGAAATTCAGGACGCCGGCGACGGCGCCCCACAGGATCGGGTTCGGCATGCCGAGAGCCCACATGACCAGCGCAGTCGCGACCGCGAGCCCGAGGTTGATGCCCGCAATGGTTGCGTAGTAGCGCCCGACCTCGCTGCGGACCGCGCCGATGACTTTCAGGATCTGGGTTGCCTGCGCATCGCTCGCAAGCGCCGCCGTCATCCGGGCAAGCACGGGCGGTCCGCCCGCCAGGAGGAAAAGCGTCAGGATGATGACGGTGACCATTGCGACCATCACGGCACGCGTTTCGAGGAGGAATCCGCCGGGCTCGACCGGGACCAGCGTGACGCGGGAAGGCGAGCCTGTTGAGCTCTCCCCGCCGTCAGTGAGACGTCCCGCCCGGTCCGTCACCGCGTCGATCTGGTGCAGCACGTCGGCAGTCGGCCTGAACTTCTGTTCGATGATCCGGGCGGTGCGCGGCGCAGCATCCAGCCACTCCTGCGCAGGCGCCCGCAGCAGCGTGACGGCTACCGCCGCGACCCCGACGACGCTGAACAGGATCAGGACCGCGCTCAGGCTGCGCGGCAGGCCCTTGCGATGCAGCGCCTCGACGGGACTTGAGAGGACGAGAGCAAAAAGCATTGCAAGTGCGACTGGAATGAATGCGGCATGCGCGAAATAGAGCAGGACAATGCAATGAATGGCGACCAGAACCCGAATCGCGACTGATGTTCGCTCGTTCAATCCGTCGCTACCTGCCTCGGTGAAATGGCGCGCCCGGCGGGAGTCGAACCCACGACCTACGGCTTCGGAGACCGTCACTCTATCCAGCTGAGCTACGGGCGCGTAATCAATTATAATTGGCGAATGGCGAAAACTGACCATCATTTCAGGAACGTTTTCAGCGCCATCCTTGGCGTACTTATTGCGATTGCGCTGGTCCTGGTCGGCATCTCGCGCATGGTGGACAGCGGCCCGAAGGGCGCCCGCGACACCGACGACCCGCTGATGCAGGCCTCCGCGGAGGAGCGCATCCGGCCATTCGGGCAGGTGGCCGTGGCGGGCGAGGACAATGCCGGCAAGGAGATCGTGGCGAGCGCGAACGCGGTCGCCATGGCGGCACCAGCAGCCATCGACCCGGACAAGCCGATGGACGGCAAGACCGTGTTCGAGTCCACCTGCGCGGCCTGCCACGGCACGGGCATCGCGGGCGCGCCGAAGGTCGGCGACAAGGCCGCATGGGCGCCGCGCATCGCGCAGGGCGTTCCGACGCTCGAGAAGCATGCGCTCGGCGGCTTCCAGGGCGGCAAAGGCATGATGCCCGCGAAAGGCGGCCGCGCCGACCTGCCGGACGACGCCGTGCGCGCCGCGGTCGAATACATGGTGTCCCAGTCCCGCTAGCCTCCCGCCGGTTGCGGCTCGCGATCGAGCCGCCGGTAACCGATCGCTTCCGACAACTCCCCGACGCCGACGCCCGCAAGACCAGCGAGGTCCGCAATCGTGCGGGCGACGCGCAGGATCCTGTGGCAGGCGCGCGCCGAAAGGCCGAGGCGCCGTGACGCCGCGTCGAGCAACCCATGCTCGCGAAGGCCGAGCCCGCAGGCCGCGTCGAGGGGCTTTGCCGCGAGCGCCGCATTGAGCGCACCGCGCTCCGCCTGTCGCCCACGGGCATCGCGAACGCGCGCCGCGACGACAGCGCTCGATTCCGCCGCCTGCGCCGTCGGCGCGAGAGCCGTGTAGGCCAGGCGCGGCACTTCGACGTGCAAGTCGATGCGATCGAGCAGCGGGCCGGAGATGCGGGCGAGGTAACGGCGCACCGACGGCGCCGTGCACCGGCAGCGGCCGGTTGCATCGCCCGCATAGCCGCAGGGACAGGGATTCATGGCGGCGACGAGCTGGAAGCGCGCCGGGAACTCGCCGCGCCACGCGGCGCGCGCGATGCTGACCGCGCCGGACTCGAGCGGCTCGCGCAGCGCCTCGAGGACGTCACGACGGTATTCCGGCAACTCATCGAGGAACAGGACGCCGCGATGTGCGAGCGATATCTCGCCCGGCCGCAGCCGCCCGCCCCCGCCGATCACGGCCGTCGCGGAGGCGCCATGGTGCGGTGCGCGAAACGGCGCCCGCCGCCACTCGCTCACGGGCGGCAGCGGGCGAACGAGTGAATGCATCATCGCGCACTCGAGCGCCGCGTCGTCATCGAGCGGCGGCAGGAGCCCGGGCAGGCGCTGCGCCAGCATGCTCTTGCCCGCGCCCGGGGGCCCGATGAACAAGAGACTGTGCCCGCCCGCGGCCGCGATTTCGAGCGCGCGCCGCGCGGCGGCCTGTCCGCGCACATCGGCAAGATCGGGCGCCGACGCGCCGCACTCGGGCAGCTCGCCGCCACCCTCGAAGGCGAGCGGCGCGCCGCCTGACAACGCGTTCCGCACCGCCGTCAGCGTCGCCGCAACCGCGACGCGAGCGCCGCGCGCGACGCGCGCCTCCGCGGCATTCGCGGCCGGCACGACGAGCCGACGACTCTCGCGGACCGCATGCACCGCGGCCGCGAGCACGCCTCGCACCGGGCGCAGTTCCCCGGACAGCGACAACTCGCCGTAAAACTCGGTTCCCTCGAGACTGGCCACGGGCAGTTGTTCCGACGCCGCGAGGATGCCGAGGGCGACGGCGAGGTCGTAGCGGCCGCCCTCCTTCGGCAGGTCCGCGGGTGCGAGATTGACCGTGACGCGGCCGGCCGGAAATTCGAAGCCGCCCTGGGCGAGCGCGGCGCGCACCCGCTCCCGGCTCTCGCGAACCGCGGTCTCGGCGAGCCCCACGACGGAGAACTGCGGCAAGCCCGCGCCGCAATGCACCTCGACGCGCACGAGCGGCGCATCGAGCCCGAACTGGGCGCGGGTCAGGGCGGTGGCGAGGGTCACGGGCGACCGCCCGCGGCGGTTATTTCCGGTCGGGCGTTTTTTCGAGCGCGGCGATGCGTTTCTCGAGTTCCTCGAGGCGCTCGCGGCTGCGGCGCAGGACGGCGGCCTGGATGTCGAATTCCTGGCGCGTGACGAGGTCGAGCTTCGCGAGGCCGCTCTGCAGCACGGCCTTGAAGTTCTGCTCGAGGTCGGCCTTCAGCGCCGCGAGCCCCGGCGGCACCGCGTCCGCGAGCTTGCGCGCAAGTTCTTCCAGCGATTTCGGGTCGAATGCCAAGCGATTGCTCCTGCCTGCCAACAGCATCCGGGCGGCCGGCGCGTCCGTCAAGCGATGCACCGCCATGAGGCGCAGCCGATGCGGTGCCGCACCGGGCCGGTGCAGAAATCGCCGGTGACCCGGCGGTCGACGGAGCTAAACCCTTGTTCTGCACCATTTCGGACGATGGCATGGAAGATGCAACGCCTTGCGGGACGGTAGCCGGTCCCGGTCGCGTGCGACTGCGCGGAATCTGGCCAGTGGCGGCAATTTCTGGGGTAGGAGACGAGCCTTGCAGGACACAGTGCCCACGATCGACAGCGGCGACACCGCCTGGATGATCGTCGCGACCGCTCTCGTGCTGCTCATGACGCTGCCGGGCCTCGCCCTCCTCTACGCCGGCATGGTGCGCGTCAAGAACGCACTCTCCATCCTGATGCAGTGCTTCGCGATCGCCGCGCTCGTGTCGGTGCTCTGGGTCGTCTACGGCTACAGCCTCGCGTTCGACACGGGCGGGACATTCGTCGGCGGCTTCGGCAAGGCCTTCATGGCCGACATCACGCCGGCGTCGGTCGTCGGGACGATCCCGGAATCGGTGTTCGCAACCTTCCAGATGACATTCGCGATCATCACGCCCGCCCTCACGGTCGGCGCTTTCGCGGAGCGCATGAAGTTCGGCGCGCTCCTGCTCTTCATCGCGCTCTGGTTCACGTTCATCTATGCCCCGCTCGCGCACATGGTCTGGAGCGGGCCCGGCGCACTGCTCTTTGACTGGGGCGTGCTCGATTTTGCCGGCGGCACGGTCGTGCACGTCAATGCGGGCATCGCAGGGCTCACGGCCGCGCTCGTGATCGGCCGCCGTCACGGCTACCCGGGCGCCGTGATTCCGCCGCACAACGTGCCCTTTGCGCTCGTCGGCGCCGCACTCCTGTGGGTCGGCTGGTTCGGCTTCAATGCGGGCAGCGCGCTCGCGGCCAATGGCACGGCGGGCATGGCTGTCCTCGTCACGCAGGTCGCGACTGCCGCCGCGGCACTGTCGTGGATGAGTTTCGAGTCGGCTGCCCATGGCAAGCCGAGCGCACTCGGCGTCGCCACCGGCGCGATCGCGGGCCTGGTTGCGATCACGCCCGCCTCCGGCACGGCGGGACCGCCAGGCGCATTGCTCATCGGCCTGCTCGCCGGCGGCGCCTGCTTCCTCGCGGCGACGCGGCTCAAGCGGATTTTCGGTTACGACGATTCGCTCGACGTCTTCGGCGTGCATGCCGTCGGCGGCATCGTCGGCGCCGTGCTGACCGGCGTGACGGCGGGCACCCTGGGGGGCGCCGGTCTTCCCGAGGGCATGACGATCGGCGCCCAGGTCTGGATCCAGGCCAAGAGCGTGGCGTTCACGGCCGCCTGGAGCGGCATCGGGACGTTCCTGATCCTGAAGGTCCTGGACGCGACGATCGGCGTGCGGGTGTCCCGGGAACAGGAGGTCGAGGGCCTCGATCTCGCGCTGCACGACGAGCGCGCCTATAACCACTGACCCCCGTTTTGGCTACACTCCGGCTGGGCCCGGTCCCAGTGTGACGGGCGTCAAGGGATTTAGGCCGGTGAGACGCCAAACTGTGCTGCGCAGCCGGGGGTGCAAAATGGTGCGGATTCCCAAGGTCGTTCTGGCAGTCCTGTTGGCGGGCGTTGCGGCAATGGCCGCGGCGGAAACCGTCTATAAATGGATCGATGCCTCGGGCCAGGTCCATTACACCGACCTGCCACCCCGCCAGGGCGATGCCAAGATCGTGGGCGTGTACCAGCAGGAGGCCGGCGTCGTCGAAGGCGACGGATCCGACAACGGCGACTACACCGAGGAAGGCGGCGGCGACAGCACCCAGGCCACAGCACCGTCCGCCAAGCCGCGCACCGCCGAACCGCCGGTCTCCGACGAAGCGAAGGCAGCCGCAGAAAACGACGCCGCAAAGGCGAAAGTCGTGCAATGCAAGGAGGCGCAGGACCGCTACCAGCGCTACCTCGACTCCCGCCGCCTGTTCCGCGAAACGCCGGACGGCAAGCGCCAGTACCTGACCGACCAGGAGCTCACCGAAGCCCGCGCCCGCGCCAAGCAGGCGGTCGACGACTACTGCAGCTGATCGTCCGCTGCGGGCAAGGGGTCCCGCCATGAAGGTCGGAATCATCGGACTCGGCGCCATGGGCCAGCACATGGCGCGAAACCTCCATCGCGCCGGCCTGCTCGCAGGCGCCTGGAACCGCACGACATCGAAGGCAACAGCGCTCGCCGCCGAAACCGGTTGCCGCGCATTCGCCTCACCGGCCGAGCTCGCCGCCGCCTGCCCGTTCGTCGTCACCTGCGTCTCCGCGGATGACGACCTGCTCGCCGTCGTGGATGCGCTTCGCCCGACGCTGAAGCGCGGCTCCATCGTCATGGACTGCTCGACCGTCGCCGCGGACACCGCGCGTGCGGCGGCACTTCGCCTTTCGGAAGTCGGCTCCAGCTTCCTCGACTGCCCGGTCAGCGGCGGCGTCGAGGGCGCAAGGAACGCAACGCTCGCCATCATGTGCGGCGGGGAACCTGAGCCCTTTGAGCGCGCGCGACCCGTGCTCGAGGCGCTCGGCAAGACCATCGTGCTGATGGGACCCTCCGGCGCCGGCCAGGCGACCAAGGCGACGAACCAGATCCTGTGCGCGGGAGCCATCCAGGTTGCAGCCGAAGCCATGGCCTTTGCCCGCGCCGAAGGGCTGCCGCTCGACCGCGTGATCGAGATTCTCGGCAAGGGCGCGGGCTCCTCGTGGTATTTCGTGCACCGGGCGCCGTTCATGGCGCGCGGCGAGTACCCGGCCGGCTTTCGCCTGCGCCTGCACGACAAGGACCTGCGCATCTGCCGCGAGATGGCGGCGCGCCACGGCGCTGTCCTGCCCGTCGTTGAGGCGACGCTCGCGGACTATGCGCAACTGCTCGCCGCCGGCCACGGCGAGGAAGACATCTCGACGATCTTCCGGCTCAAGGCGCCGCTGTTCCGGGACCCGGATTCCAATGGCTGAGCGGCCGGGCTTCTACCTCCCCGATTTCTGCCGCGCACAGAGCGTGCTCGCGGTGATCCTGATCGCGGCGCTCGTCGCGCTCCTCCTCACGCTCGCGCGCCACGGGATCTCGCCGAGTTTCTGGACCGAGCTCGCGCAGGTCTCGCTGTTCCTCCTGTGGGCCGCGCTCGGCACGGCCGCGCTCTGGTGCGCCGCGCGGGGCCTGCTGTCGGGGCTCGACGTGCTCGCGGGATCCGCGCTTGCGCTCGCGATCGCGCTCGCCGTCACCGCGGCCGTGACCGAGGGCGCCTCGTGGCTCGCGGACTACGCGAACCGCGCGCTCGGCGTCGAGGAGGCGCCAGCCGGCCGCGCGCACCTGCAGATGCTGCTCGGCAACCTCGCCGTCTGCGCCATCGCGGGAGGCATCGCGCTCCGCTATTTCTACGTGGCCCACCAGTGGCAGAGAAACGTCGAGGCCGAGGCGCAGAGCCGCGTGCGGGCGCTGCAGGCACGCATCCGGCCGCACTTCCTGTTCAACAGCATGAATACCATCGCCTCGCTCACGCGCAGCAACCCGCGCGTCGCCGAGCAGGCGATCGCGGACCTCTCCGACCTCTTCAGGGCGTCGCTGCGTGAACACCGCGAGCGGATCCCGCTCGCGAGCGAAATCGAGATCGCGCGCGCCTACGAGCGGGTCGAGCGACTCCGGCTCGGCGACAGGCTGCAGGTGGACTGGCAGATCGACGAGCTGCCGCTCGAGGCGACCGTTCCTGCGCTGATCCTGCAGCCGCTGCTGGAAAATGCCGTCTACCACGGCATCGAACCGCTCGACAAAGGCGGCACGATCCGCGTCGTCGGCCGTCGCGACGGCGCGAATGCCGTCATCACGATCGACAACCCGGTCTCGCCCCAGGTCCTCGGGCGGCGTCCCGGACACCGCATAGGGCTCGACAACGTGCGCCAGCGCCTAGAGCTCATGTTCCACGGCGACGCTGAGGTCGAGGTCTTCGAGGCGGCGGACCGGTTCGTCGTGACGCTGCGTTTCCCGGCGAGCGGTGAGGCGAAGTGAACCTGCGCGTTCTGGTCGTGGACGACGAGCCGCTCGCCCGCGAACGGCTCTCCCACCTGGTCGAAGAGTTGCCGGAAGTCGAGCTGGCCGGTGTCGCCGCGAGCGGCGAGGAAGCCCTGCTGCTCGCAGGACGCCTGAAACCCGAAGTCGTGTTGCTCGACATTCGCATGCCGGGCATGGACGGGCTTGAAACCGCGCACCACCTGGCGCGCATGCCCGAACCGCCGGCCGTGATCTTCACGACCGCCTTCGAGCAGCACGCCCTCGCCGCTTTCGACGCCCAGGCCGCCGGCTACCTGCTGAAGCCGGTGCGTTCCGACAAGCTGAAGGAGGCGCTCGAGCGCGCGCGGCGACCGACGCGCGCGCAGCTCGCGCGCATCGCCGAGGGCACGGGCGGGCCGCGCACGCGCATCGCCGTACGCGCGCGCGACGAGCTGCGCCTGATCCCGGTCGACAGCATCCTGTGCTTCATTGCCGAGCAGAAATACACGACGCTTCGCCATGGGGCCGGCGAGGAGCTGATCGAGGAATCGCTCAAGGCCCTCGAAGAGGAGTTTGCGGCGGGTTTCGTCCGCATTCACCGCAATTCGCTGGTCGCGATCGCGCACGTCGAAGGACTCGAACGCGACGCGGACGGCCATCACGTCGTGCGGCTGCGCGGCGGCGGCACGATGGCCGTCAGCCGCCGGCTCGCGACCGAGGTCGCCAAAACACTGAGCGCTAAGCCACCAGCGGATCGTTCCTGAATCCCTGCCAGGCGCGCAGCGTGAATGCGCCGACGCCGGCCAGGAACAGGATCCACCAGGCGAGGTCGCCGGCGACCGGCACCTGGCGCACCAGCGCGATCACGATGATCGCGAGCACCATGAACAGCGCGCGCCACCACACCGAGCCGAGCTTGCGGGCATCGATGCGCTCGAGCGCGAGGTCGCCCACGAAGATCGCGGCGATGAGATACCCGAGCATCAGGAGCGCCCCGTATGCGAATGCGAGCAGGATGGCGAGCGGGATGCCGACGAGCGTGACAACGAGGACCGCGAGCGCGACCGGTACGCCCACGAGCATCGCGCAGCCGACTCCCATTGTCAGCCAGGGTTGCGCGCGGATCGCGGCGCCCGCCTCGCGGCTGAAGCGCGGCATGCCGAGCACGAGGATCGCGCCGAGCAGCACCATCCCGAGCGAGACCGTGATGCCGCCGACGATGGTCGCGCCCCGCGCGGCCCGGCGCCAGGCGCGGTCGCTGGTGGACTTCCGGATTCCGCCGGATACCTCAGCGCCCGGGTCGAGGACGAGGTCGCCGCCGCTGCGGTAGTACACCTCTCCGCTGATCCGCGCATTGGGCCCGAGCCGGATCTTGTCGCCGGCGAAATGCACGTCGCCGCTCACGGCGCCATTCACGGTCAGCCGTTCGCCGGCCGCCCGCAGGTCGCCGCCGATCGGGCCATCCACGTCGATCGTGCCGCCCGCGAGGGAGGCATCGCCGGACACGGACGCCTCCGGCGCGATCCGGAGCGTCCCGCCCGCGGCGTAGAGATTGCGGCCGATCGTCGCGGTCACGGTCACATCCCCGCCGCTCGCGAAGGCGCTGCGCCGGACGTTTCCGTCCACTTCGACGGAGCCTCCCGCCACGAATTCATTGCCGCCGAGCGAGGCCCGAGCCGTGTCTTCGGCCGCCGCCACGCCCGTGGTCCAGAGGAGTACGGCCAGGGCCGCTATCAGGCTTTTCATGAGGCGAATCCTAGTCCTTTGAGCCTGCATGGCAAAATGGCGCGATGTCCCGCCAGATCCGCATCGCGACCCGAAGAAGCCGCCTGGCCCTGTGGCAGGCCGAGCACGTCGCCGCCCGCCTCGCGGCGCTGCATTCCGGCCTCGTCGTGAGCCTCGTGCCCATCGTGACCGAGGGCGATCGCATCCAGGACCGGAGCCTCGCCAGCGCCGGCGGCAAGGGCCTGTTCATCAAGGAGCTCGAAAACGCCCTGCGGGAAGGCGCGGCCGATATCGCAGTCCATTCCATGAAGGACATGCCGGCCCAGCTGCCGTCCGGATTCGCGATTGCCGCCGCACTCGAGCGCGCGGATGCGCGCGATGCCTTCGTCTCGGTACAGCACGCCTCGCTCGCGGCGCTGCCCGCTGGCGCGCGCGTCGGCACCTCGAGCCTCCGGCGCCAGTGCCAGCTCCGTCATCGGCGGCCCGACGTCGAGATCGTCGTCCTGCGCGGTAACGTGGACACGCGCATCCGCAAGCTCGAAGGCGGCGAATGCGACGCGACGATCCTCGCCGCCGCCGGGCTCGAGCGCCTTGGCCTCGAGTCGCGGATCCGCGCGCGGCTCGCACCCGCCGACATGCTGCCGGCAATCGGCCAGGGCATCATCGGCATCGAATGCGTGCAGGGGCGCGAGGACATCCTCGAGCTCGTCCATCCGCTCGCGCACGACCCGACGACCGCGATTCTCGCCGCCGAGCGCGCACTCGCGGCGGCGCTGGGCGCGAGCTGCGAATCGCCGATCGCCGGGCACGCGACGATCGGGGGCGATGTCCTGCGCCTCGACGGGCTCGTCGGTTCGCCCGACGGCCGCCAAATCCTCGTCGATTCGATCGAGGGCGCCGTGCGCGACGGCGAGGCACTCGGAGCTGCACTCGCGGAAAAACTTCTCGCCGCGGGCGCAGGCCGGTTTCTGTGATGCGCCTGACCGGCATCGGCGTGCTGGTGACGCGGCCCGAGCACCAGGCGAATCACCTCTGCCAGCTGATCGAGGCCGAGGGCGGTGCGGCCGTGCGCTACCCGGCGCTCGTGATCAAGCCGCGACCGGACCGCGCGGCGGTGCGCGCGGCGATCGGGCCCGCGGACCGCTACGACCTCGTCGTCTTCGTGAGCGCGAATGCCGTGCGCTATGGCGCCGACATCCTCGACCAGCGGCGCGACGTGCCGGTCGCTGTCATCGGCCAGGCGACCGCGGCTGCCCTGAACGCTGCCGGCTATCGGGTGTGCCTGATGCCCGAAGAAGGCGCGGACAGCGAGTCGCTGCTCGCCATGCCGCAACTGGCCCACATGGACGGCCAGCGCGTGCTGATCGTGCGCGGCAACGGCGGCCGCGACCTGCTCCAGGAAGTCATGACCGCCCGCGGCGCGCAGGTCCAGCATGCGGAAGTCTATGTTCGCGAGACCGCCTACCCTTCGATGGAGCGGAAGGCCGAAGTCGAGGAACTCTGGCGGCAGGGCGGAATATCCGTCTATTCGGCGACCAGCGTGGAGCTGCTGGAGGCGCTCATCGGCATCGTGACGCCGCGCTGCCGGGAGTTGATGCATTCGACCGCGCTCGTCACCGGATCACAGCGCGTCGCAGATGCCGCCGTCCGCCTCGGCCTCGGTTCTCCCCTCGTACTCGCGGATTCGCCGGAGGACGCCGCGCTCGTCGGCGCGCTCGTCCGCTGGCGCGTTCAGGCCGGCGCGTAGTCGAAGGAATCGAAGTAGATCCGCGCGGGGTCTGCGCCCTGTCGCGGCAGCGCCGCGCGCACCGCATCGATCATGGCCGGCGGCCCCGCGGCGTAGATGTCGTAGCCGGCAAGCCCTGGGACACGCCGCAACACGGCCTCGTGCACGAAACCCGACTCCTGCGCGCCGCCTGCCGCCTGCTCCGACAGGACCGGCATGTAGCGAAAGCGACTGTGGCGCTGCGCGAGATCACGAAGCCAGGCGTCGTCGTAGAGATCGACCGCCGCGCGGACGCCCCAGAAGAGCATCGCCTCGCGATGCGATCCTGATTCCAGGATTTCGCGGATCACGGCCTTGAGCGGTGCATAGCCGGTTCCGCCGCCGATCAGGAGCGCGGGACGCTCGCCCGGCCGGTACACGAATTGCCCGAGCGGTCCCTCGATGCGCAGCAGCGCGCCGGGCTTCATCCCGCTGAAGACCTTCTCGCTGAAGGCGCCGCCCGGCACGCGCCTCACGTGCAGCTCGAGGAACACGGAGTCGTGCGGCGGATTTGCGAGCGAGAAGCTGCGGCGCCGCTCGCCCGGCAGCATCACGTCTACGTACTGGCCGGCCTGCCAGGTGAAGGGCTCGATCGCCGGCAGGCGCAGCCACAGCCCCATGACGTCGGGCGCGAGCCGTTCCATGCGCTCCACCCGCGCCGGCAGCTCCTTGATCTCGACATCCGTGACGTGGCGGATCTCGCGGGTCTCGACCACCAGATCAGTGGCTGCGCGCGCCTGGCAGATGAGCGCGTAGCCCGCCGCCTCCTCCGCCGCGTCGATGCCGATCGGCCGGCCGTGCGGGTAATCGAACTGCCCCTGCAGCACGCGCACGCGGCAGGTTCCGCAGGAACCGCCCTTGCAGCTGTGCGGAAGGTTGAGGTGCTGGCGGAGCGCCGCCGTCAGCACCGGCTCGTCGCGGCGCGCCTCGAATTCGCGGGCGGATGGAAGCAGCCGGATTTTCACCCGGCCATTATGGCGAAAGAAAGGCCCCGGCATCCTGCGACGCCGGGGCCAGGGATCACTCGCTATTCTCAGTTCGCGACGGGCAGCAGGAAGTGGTCGTGGACAAACTCGGCCGTCTTGCGGCCCTGCGTCCGTGCCGCCTGGTCCGCGAAACGGAAATGGATGCCGAGGTACACGCGCGCATTGACGCACTGTGCCGCCACCGCCGAGAAGCTGCTGTAGTTGCGCGTCTTCTTGATGGCCGCGGGCGCGTTGCTCGTGAGGGTGAACGGGATGTTGTCCCTTCCGAAGTAGAGCTCGAGCGACTTGGTCATGGCACCCGTGATGGAGTTCGCGCCCGAGGCGTAGTCCGGGTAGTTCGGGTTGTTGACCAGGGACTGCCATGCGCCGTCGCCGGCCGTGCCCGGGTTCCCGTCGTTCTCGCCTTCACGGATGGCGGTGACCGGGCGCCAGACGAAGTAGTACTTCTTGGTGTCCCAGGTCGTGATGAGCGAATCCGCGCCGGCGATGTTGGCGAGCGCGAAGAGCCGCGCGCGGTCGCCTATCCTTGGAACGCGGGTATCGACGAGCGCCCGGATCCCGCGATTCAGCTGCACCGAAAAGTTGTCGGTCCAGAAGTAGGCGATGTCCGTCTGCTCCGGCGTGCGCGTGCTGTTGACGGCGGCTCCCTTGGCCTTGACCTCGTTGTAGTCCCTTGTATAGCGCTCGCTCGTCACGTCCGGCGGCGGCGGCGCGCGGAAACGTGCCGGTCCCGTCAGCGTGAGCGGGTCGAAGGACGCCATCCACGGAAACGCCATGGGCGAGAAATCCGGGGGGCCCGCGGTGTCGATGAATGACTCCGTCGGGCGCCACTGCCCGATGCCGGTGCCGCCGGTGAACGGCGCCGGGAGCGGATTGGGATCCAGGCGCCTGAGCGGCAGGTACATCGCGGCCACCGCTTCGCCGACGGCGACCCCCGGGTTTCCCGTCAGGCCGTTGTTGGCGAGGTAAGTGCCATAGGTTGCATCCAGCGTGGCGGCCTGTGCGGGATAGAAGCCGACGAGGACTCCATGGGCGGCGGCAATCGCTGCCGCTACCTTGGAGCCCGCGGGTTTGACTTCGGCGTAGTACGGTTCGAACCGCTTTTCGTACGACTGGATGGTGTCGTGCACCGCCGCCTGCACGAGCGCCAGGTCGACCTGCCCGATGGCGCCCGGGCGACCGGCGGCTACCGCATTGCCCGCGATTTCGTTCCAGTCGGTCACTGCATCAGGAGCCGCCAGCGCCGGTCCTGCGAACAGGCCCGCGACGCACAGCAGCGCCAGTGGATTGAGTCTTTTCATGTTTGTCCCCTCACGTGATCAGTCTTGAGTTGAACGAGTCCCGCCGTCTTGCGGCCCGGCGACTGTGGGGTCCGTGGCGGCGGAAGGTCCTGACCAAAGCCTGATATCGCGCTGATATCGGTCTGATTCACGCGGGGAAGCGCGCTCGACAGCCACGATGGGACCGCGCATCCTAGGCTTCAGGGACTTTCCCGGAGACGACTCCATGCGCTTGCCTGACACACGCGGACAGCTTTGCCTGGCCGCGCTTGCCCTCTACACGCTGACTGCACTGAACGCGGCCGATGCCGCCGAGCCGCCCGCGCGTCCCCGCGTGGGCCTCGTGCTGGCCGGCGGCGGCGCCAAGGGCGGGGCCCACGTCGGCGTGCTGAAGGTCCTCGAGCGGCTTCACGTGCCGATCGATTGCATCGCCGGCACCAGCATGGGCGCACTGGTCGGCGGCGGTTACGCATCCGGCCAGTCCGCCGCGGAAATCGAGAAGTTCATCACCGGAATCGAATGGGAAAAGGTGGTCGGCGGCGCGGGCCGCCGGGCACTCGAGCCGATCGAGCAGAAGCGGCTCGCCACGGAAGCCAATACCTCGTTGCAGCTCGGGTACCGCGAAGGCGAGGTCATCACGCCGTCCGGCCTTGCCAACTCGGCCGCCATCGACGACCTGCTTCGCGCCTATGTGGCGCGCTCGCGGCTCGTCGAGAGTTTCGACAAGCTCCCGATTCCTTACCGGGCCGTGGCGACCGACATGATCAGCGGCGACATGGTCGTCCTCGACCATGGGGACCTCGCGAACGCGATGCGCGCCAGCATGGCGATCCCGGGCGCCTTCTCCCCCGTCGTGCAGGAGGGTTACATCCTGTCGGATGGCGGCATGGTCCGGAACATCCCGGTCGACATTGCGCGCAATACCTGCGCGGATGTCGTCATCGTCGTCAACCTCGTCGAGCCGCCGCCCACCGCGGAAAAACTGGCGCAGGCGACGCAGCTCCTCTCACGCAGCATGGACGTGATGTTCGAGGTGAACGAAAAAATCCAGCTGAATTCGCTCACGGACCGCGACATCCGCATCGACGTCCCGATGGGTGACATCTCGACCGCCGACTTCGACCGCGTGCCGGACACGATTCCCCTCGGCGAGGCGGCCGCGCTCAAGGTCGCCGACCGCCTGTCCGCGCTCGCCGTCGGCGAGGCGGAATACTCGGCGTGGAGGCAGAAGGTCAACACCAGCCAGGAATTCGAAACCCGGGTCGCCGACGTGAAAATCGAGGGCCTCGACCACGTCAATCCTGAATATCTCAAGACGATCTCGACCATTCGTCCGGGCGACACGGCCGACATCAACGCGATCAGCCAGGATGCCGGCCGCATGTCGGCGCTCAAGGACCTGGAGTCGGTCGGGTATCGCCTGGAAGGCGATCCCAATGCCGCCACGCTCGTCTGGCTACCGCAGGAAGTTTCAATCGGCAGGAACGTCGTACGGCCCAGCATGGGTCTCTATGGCGATGGTGGCGGCGACCTCAAGTTCCTGCTGGGGGTCCAGCATGTCCGCAGCTGGCTGAACGACTACGGCGGCCAATGGCGCAATAACCTGCAGGTCGGCTATGAGTCGCTGATCTCAACGAGCCTCTACCAGCCATTCGACGTCGCCCAGCGGTTCTTCGTCGAACCCGGCCTACTCGCGGGCCGATCCGTGGAAGAGATCTACGTCGATGGCGAGAACATCGCCACCTATCATTTCGTCGACTATGGCGGGCGCGTGGATCTCGGCTGGAACATCTCGCGCTCCGCGCAAATACGGGTCGGCTACGGCGCCGTCAAGCGCGACATCGAGGTCCATACCGGCACGCCGCTGCTGCCCGAGGCGGATTTCACGGATGCCGGACTCCTAGTCACCGCCCGCTACGATTCCAGGGATGCCCCGTCATTCGCGCGTAGCGGCATCGCCGCCAAGATCGACTACCGGATGATGGACGACTCGCTGGGATCCGACAGGAACTGGGAGTCGCTGGAGGCGGGATTCGGCACGGCGCTGACTCTCGGCAAGAATGTCATGTGGCTGAGCCTGGCCGGCGGCACCGACCTCGGCGGCGACCTGCCCCCGGATCGCGCATTCTCGCTGGGCGGGCCGCGGACCCTGCCAGCATACGCCTACGACGAACTGCGCGTGCAACAGTACTGGATCGCGCAGGCGACATTCCTCTGGAAGCTGAAGGATCTCGTGCCGGTCAAGAACCAGGCGATCTACGGCGGTTTCGGCCTGCAGGCCGCCGGCCTCTACAAGCGCATGGACCTCGTCGAGGACAAAGAGATCTACGGCCTGTCCGCGTACCTCGCGGGCCCGACGAAGTTCGGCACGTTCGCGATGGGAACGGGCTTCGCCGAGGACAGCTGGAGCCTCTGGCTGCAGCTCAGCCGGCCGGTCGGCAAAGGGTCGATCCTCGACGACGGCCTGTTCCGCTAGGAATTGAATACACTTCGTACCACATAACGACGGCACCCAGGAGTTCCCACATGATATTTCGCTTCACGGCCTTGGCAGTCCTTGCCGCCCTGTTGTCCTGGCAGGCGCCGGCGCTCGCCCAGGTCAACGAGAAATTCTCCGACATGAGCGACGAGATCGCCGCGGCCCGCAGCGTCGCCCAGTCCGACCGCAAGTCGATCGTCGATGCCGCGATGGGCCTGACGCCGCAGGAATCGACCGCGTTCTGGCCCGTCTACAACAAGTACCGTGAGGAAGTCACCCAGGTCAATGACAAGCTCCTCAGGGTGGTGACGGATTACGCGGCGCAGCGCGACACGCTCACCGATCCACAG